>NZ_CEVIVC010000085.1:0-21118 GCF_982290645.1 Protofrankia sp. CiP1_Cm_nod4 | reverse complement strand
CATAAAGTTCTCTATACTTAAGATGATCATAATCGTAAGCATAACAAAGTATATAGTCACAAACGCCAGCCAGATACTGGGCCGTCGCCGCAGTGGTTTTACGGAACGTCACCAGCGACACCATGTTCTCGCTGCCGAAAACTTCGTCCAGTAGGCAGCGGACGAGGTGGACGTTTTCGTCGCCGATCTGGACGAAGATGCTGCCGGAGTCGGTGAGCAGGTCGCGGGCGACCGTCAGGCGGTCGCGCAGGTACGACAGGTAGGAGTGGATGCCCAACTCCCAGGTGTCGCGGAACGCCTTGATCTGCTCGACCTCGCGGGTGGCGTCCTCGAGCTTGCCATCCTTGACATCCCGTTTGCGGGTGGAGACCTGCCAGTTCGAGCCGAACTTGATGCCGTAGGGCGGGTCAAAAAAGATCATCTGGACCTTGCCGCGGAGGTCCTCGCGTTCGGCGAGTGACCCCATGACCTCGAGGGAGTCCCCGAGGATCATCCGGTTGGACCAGTTCGCCGCGTGCCGGTAGTAGTCGACCGCGTCGAAGTCGTCCAGGCCGTCGAAGTCGGCGAACAGGTCGAGCTCATCCTGCTGGGCGCCCCGGGCGGATGCCTTGCGGACCTCCTCGACCAGCACCAGCGGGTCGATCTTCTCCTGGATGTAGACGGGTGGGGCGGTCACCGCGAGGTCGACCGAGTCCTGCGCGTCCTTGCCCTTCCAGACCAACTGCGGGTCGAGCGACGGATCCCGCTGGTACACGACGGTGACCGGCTGCTCGACCTCGTCGGGGATGAAGTCGTGCGCGTCCGCGGTGGGGATGTTGACCCGCTTGTCGTCGTGGCGGATCGACGTCACTGGCACCGGGCCCGCCTGCGCGGGCGCCTTTCTACGCGGCGGCATGCTTGTCTTCCCCTCTCCTGGAACCGGTCACACCGCCGGGAACGGTCATGTCGGCAGCCCGGTGATCGGTGCGTCCGCGTGGAGCAGGTCGATCGCCTCGTCGAGCTTCTCCCGGGTGGTCACCGGATCGGTGATCTCGATGTAGCCCCAGCGGCCGTACCCGCCGTGGTTGTTCACCGCGGCGCACCACAGGTTGCGGGCGGTGTCCGCCTTGCTGGAGGTCATCGCCCGCATCGTGGCATTGTGCGTCTTGAACGAGCCGGACACCTCCACGATCAGATGCCGGGGCACGTCGCCGTCCCGTCGGACCAGCCGCACCAGAAAGTCCGGCAGATAGCGGCGGGTCCGCGCGCCGTGCACGTAGGGGATGTCGAACTCCAGATGGTCGTTCTTCACGTAGGCCGCGACCTGCGGCAGGGACTCCAGCGTCTGGGCCATGATCTGCTCCCAGGTGTTGCCGTCGAAGCCGTCGAGCACGACATGGTTGACGTGGCACTTCCGCGGGTCGGTCCGCATCGTCCGCTTCGTGGTGAAGAAGTCGACGGCATCGGTCGAGCCCCACGGGTCGTACCGGCGGAAGATCGGGGTGGCCCGTTCCTCCCCGGGGCCGCTTTCCGGGGTGATCGCGTGCCAGATCTGCTCGGCCGCGATCTCCCGCAGCTCGGCGAGCGTGAGATGACCGACGCGCGCTCCCGGCGCGTAGGTCACGCACTCGTCCAGCCACTGCCGGGCGATCCGGACGAGATCCGGGAACAGCCAGCGCCGGGGCTGCCCGCCGGCGTCGTTGAAGAAGCGGTTGAGCATCGTGTGCGCGAGCCGGAAGGCGACCTCCTGCGGCCGTTTCCCGGCCAGCTCGCTGAGGTCGTGGACCTCCTTCTCGCCGACGACCCCACGGATCTCCGTCCAGCTCGCGATGTCGAACGGCACCTCGAAATGGTGCTCCCTGCCGAAGTCGGCGGTGAGCCGACCGTCGGGGATCTCGATCCGGTAGCCGTCGAGTTTCGGGAAGACGATCCGCGCGTCCGCCCGGTCCTCGACCGCCTTCACCTGCGTCTGCGGCCGGCGCGGCCGCGGGTCGGCGTTCTCCGGTGAGACCCGGATGAAGGAGAACGGCACGCCGTAGACCTCGGCGTATTCCGGCTCGAACATCCCGTCCTCGTTCACCGTGTACGAGCGTCGACGCAGGCCGCGCCCGACCACCTGCTCGCACAGCAGCTGCGACCCGAACGCGCGCACCCCGAGGATGTGCGTGACCGTGTTCGCGTCCCATCCTTCGGTGAGCATCGACACCGACACGACGCAGCGCACGCCTTCACCGAGCCGGCCCGCCTTGCCGACGGTGTTCATGACCTCGCGCAGGATGGTGGCGTCGTCCAGCTCCTCACCCGGCCGGCCGGTGCGGGCGGCGTGCTCGGCCCTGAACGCCTCGATCTCCGCGGCCGCGATCTTCTTGAAGTCCTCCTTCAGGCCCTCGCCGGACTCCAACTGGATGGAGTCGACCAGGATCGTGCGGGGACGCGCGAGCCAGCGCCCGTCCCCGACGTTCGAGAACAACGGCAGCGCCCCCGGCACCAGGGCGCTCACCCGGCCCATGGCCTGCTCGAAACCCGAGACGAAGTCGTAGACCAGCTTGGAGACGGTCGTGTTGTTGCAGACCACGATGAACACCGGCGGCGTCTCACCGCGGGCGGCCGCGTCGGAGGACTCCCAGCGGGCGAACGCCTTGGCGTAGTTGCCGTACAGGCTGCGCAGCGCCCCCTCCAGCGCGCCGGGCAGGCCCTGGCCGGCCAGCGTCGTGCCCTTCGGGAGCCGTTTCGGCAGCTCGGTGCCGACCTTCGACCACAGGTGCAGGTAGGCCACCTCGTCACCGATGGCGTCATCGTCCACCGGCACCCGTGGGATCTTGACAATGCCGGCTTCGATCGCGTCCATCAGGGAGAAGTCGCTGACGACCCAGGGGAACAGGTAGCCCTCCGGATAACCGGATCCCTTGAGGAAGAACGGTGTCGCGGACAGGTCGTACACCGTCTTGATACCGATCTTGCGGGCGATGTGGCGCAGCCCGGAGAACCACACCCCGGCCTCGGCGTTGCGGCTGTGCGCCTCCTTCTTCTCCTCTCCGGCCAGGTCGTCCTCGGTCGTGGCGTTCTCGCCGACCGCGGCCGCCCGGCCCCGGTAGCAGTGGTGCGCCTCGTCGTTGAGCACGATGATCTCGGAGGAGCGGGAGCTGGAGAACTCCCGCAGCACCCGGTTGACCATCTGGTCCGGGGTCTCGACGAACGGGTCGTCCGCCCCGCCCGCGGTCAGCAGAAGCTTGGTGTTGGCCGAGATCCCCCTGCCCTCCTTCGTCGCGCGCGGCAGGAATGGAGTGGAAGTTCGTGACGACGATCTCGGCCTGGCGCAGCGGGCCCCACAGATCTGCCGGGACGAGATCGCGCTGCTTGTAGTAGTTCTCCTCGTCCGCGGGGAGCAGCACCCGCAGCCGGTCCCTGATCGTGACGCCGGGTGTCACGATCAGAAAGCGTCGGGTGAAACGGGCGCGTTCGGGCTCGCGACCTTGTTCAGGGTCTGCCAGGCGATCAGCATCGCCATCACGACCGTCTTGCCCGCGCCGGTCGCCATCTTGAACGCGACCCGCGGCAGCCCGTCATTGTGGTCGAGATTCTGCTCGGCCAGGGCGTTGCGGACCCACTCGTCGCCCTGCTTCGGCGCGGCCTCGGCGATGAAGACGGCCGTCTCGGCCGCCTCCCGCTGGCAGAACAGGACGCGGTTCTCCCGCTCCTCGTCCGACCAGTACTCCAGCAGACGGCGGGTCGTCGGGGTGACGTTCGGATAACGCCGCTGCCGCCAGATGGCGACCCGGTCCCGGATCTGGTCGACCTGCTCGTTACGACGGCGCCGTTCCGCCACGTCGAGGATGTCGAGCTCGGTCTGCACCGCCTTCCCCCGGCCCTTGCGAGGGGTGGGAACCGGGATCCACGACTCGCTGGGCCGCCGGACGGCGGCGAGCTCGTCGGTGATCAGGCCCTGCTCGTCGAACTGCCAGTGCCGTCTCGGCTCGGCGTACGGCGAGTTGATGATCGGATTTTCGATCACCGCACTCATGACGACGGTGTCACCTCCCCCCACTGGCCAGGCAGCGCCTGGCCTGCCCCCACTGGCCAGGCAGCGCCCGGCCGACACATGCCGGCCGACCACCCTGCCCCGGGTAACGACAGCATGGCCGGACGGACAACCAGCACAGCGTAGCGATCGGGCCCGACAGGTCCGCTATGCGGCCGGGCAGCGCATAGCGTTACATACCGGATACTGTCACGGCCCGCGAGCCGGTTCACCGCAAGCCGGGCTGCGGCGCGGAATTCATCGCCGTCCACCCACCAGTGAGGCGAGTTCGTCGAGACTCCCCTGCCCACCGGCTTCCGGGCTCGAGAGATCCCAATGATCCGACTGCGTCCCGCGATCGAGATCGAGATCGAGTAGATTTACAGATGCTTCAGATAGAAGCTACTATGATCATCGATGGCGGAACCGGTGACGCGGGAGGAAGCATGACGTCCCATCCGGCGGTTCTTGAGCTGAACAGCCCGGACGCCCCGACCCGACGGGCGTCGTCGGACCTCGCATCGGCCGTGGAACAGGCGATCGCGTCATCAGACTCCGGGTCGGTGGTGCTCGTCGTGGGCGGCGTACAGGTCGACGCGCCCGTGGCCGTGCTGCGCGCCCTGCTCCACACGGCTTATGAGCAGGCGGCCGGGCATCGCGTGCGGATCCTCTCCCCCGACTCCACCGGCGAACTGACTCCGAACCAGGCAGCGGCCTACCTGGGGATCTCACGCCCGTTGCTGCTGAAACTTCTCGACGACGGGACCATTCCGGCCCGGGCCCTTCCCGGCAGTCGCCACCGGCGGGTCGCAGTGGCCGATCTGGAGGAGTATGCGGCGCGAAAGACGAAACGGCGTCGAGCACTGGCCACCGCCATGAACGACATGATAGACGCCGACCTGTATCTCCCAGCCGACTGACAACATACCGGACCGCCGCCATGACCATCGCGCGCGTTTTTGCGACTGAGGAAGTCCATGCCTCCTGGTCAATGGGCTATGAATAACGCTCGTTATGTCATGCGTAACAGATTTTTTCCTTCGTGGTGGACATGCGGGGACAACCCCGCTCTCGCGCCTGGATGACGTCTCGCTAAACTGGTTGCAGTCGTTCCAACTATGGAGGTAGCCGGTGCGCGAGGTCGAGGTCAAGTATTCCGTGGCAGACCCGGAGGCGCTGCTCGTCGCCCTCAGGGCGCGGGGTATTCATGTTGGCAAACCGGCCTACCAGGATGACCAGGCATTTGCCCCGGTGGGCTGGTCCTTCGGGGACAGCAGGCTTGGAGTTTCGTTCCTGCGGCTTCGCACAGTGGACGGGCGCCACTGGCTCACGCTGAAGGAGCCGGGCGTCAATGCTCAGGACTGCTTGGAATACGAGACGGAGGTCGCGGACCGCCGGCAGATGCACGAGGCCATCCTGCGTATGGGGTACCGCGCGACCGTCCGCGTGGCGAAGACGCGGCGCACCGGCCAGCACGGCGACGTGTCGCTGTGCCTGGACGAGTTGGAAGGGGTCGGGACCTTCCTGGAACTCGAACGGATGGTGCCCGACGACGAGCCCGCCGCCCAGATCCAAGAGGAGCTGGCAGCCTTCGTCACGGCGCTGGGTGTCCCGGCCGCCCGCACGACCGAGACGTATGACTCCCTCGTGCGGGCGGCTCAGGAAGGAGCGGTGGTCCGGCTACCTTCCCGCCGGGAGAGCACCGAAGCTGCCAGTACGGCGGCCACCTCTTCGGCCGTCTGAGTCCCGATGTCGTGTACCACGACGGCGTAGCCGGCGGTTTGGAGTTCGGCGGCGACGGCCCGGTATGCCTCGGCCTCGGCTGCACCGGCTTCCGGGCCGCCGCGGTGGAAGCGGCTGTAGAGGCCGCGCCGGGCCACCCGCTCGCGGGAGCGGATGGGATCGCCGGTGAGGATGACGGTCAGGTCGGGCCGGTCGGCTTGCTCGGTTAGCGTCCATAGAAACTTGGCTGGTACACCGTCGAGGCGTTGCAACACGAGGGATGAAGCGACGTAGCGGTCGCAGACCACCACGGTGCCGCTGGCGAGGGCGGGACGGATCTCGGTTTCGAGGTGCTGGTAGCGGTCGGCGGCCACGAGGCAGGCCAGAGCCAGACCCTCGTAGTCGTCCGTGCCAAAACGCGTGAGGCTACCCAGGGGACTGGCCGTGGGTTCTTTGGTAGCCAGCACAGGCAGGCCCTGTCCCGCGAACTGCCGGGCCAGGGCCGCGGTGATCGTGCTCTTACCGATGCCGCTGGGGCCGTCGATGGCGACGAAAAAGCCCCTGTTCATCGGCGGATGCTGGAACGGGCGTGCTGCTCGCGGGATAGCTCGATGAGGGCGGCCCGTACCTCCTCCACATTGGCCTCCCCGAACTGAATATTCACCGAGAAGTTGAATTCATCGCGCCCCCGCATGGCTTCGTCGACGCCGCCTTTGGTGAGGTCCACGGCGGTGTAGGCCAGCAACTGTGACGGCTGGTAGCGGCCGGTGGCCAACAGCCGGCTCCACTCCGGTGTGCCCGGATACGGCCGGAACTCGAAGACGGAGGCCCGGAAGCTCCCCGGATGTGGATCGGCCACTTCCCACAGCTCCCTGACATGACGGACGGTGGCGGCCAACTCGTCGCGCGTCTCGGTGGGGAAGCCGAGGATGAAGTAGCCCTTCACCGAGATGCCGCGCTCGGTGAGGCGGCGGACCGCGGAGCGGGTCATGTCCGGCATGATGCGTTTGCCCATGTACCCGAGGAGCCGTTCGCTGCCGGACTCGACGCCCAGAGCCACCTCGCGCAGGCCGTTGGCTGCGAGCAGATCGAGCAAGGCGTCGTCGGCCCGGTGCAGAATGTTGATACGGCCGGTGGCGTCCCAGACATAGCGGCCACCGATGCCGTGGGCTGTGAAGGCGTCCATGCAGCGGCGGATGAATCGTTCGTAGCCCAGAAAGAGATCGTCGACGAAGCGGAAGGCGGTTACGCCGTAGGCCTCGTGCAGCGCCTCCATCTCGGCGATGATCCCCGCAGGTGTGCGGGTGCGGATGGTGATGTCGGGGTTGGCGCTGACGGCGGCGCCGCAGAAGGAGCAATCGTAGGGGCAGCCGCGGGCGCCGACCATGTTGGCCTCTATCCGGCCGTCCGGCGCCTCGTACGGGTCGTTCGCCAGGAAGCGGCGGTCGACGAAGGGCAGGCGGTCCACGTCGGGTGCCAGGTGGTGGCCCGCGCCTGGCCTGCCGCCGGTGACGGGCTGGTGCAGAATTGGGTCGAGCCACATGACACCGGGCAGGTCGGCCCGTGCGCGCCTGTCTCTCAGCAGCTCCGCCACCCGGGTCTCGCCCTCGCCGAGCACCAAAGCTTCGAGAGCCCCGAAGCGGGGGTCGGTGATGATGGTCTCGGGCATGGCTTTGGCCTGATGGCCGCCCACCATGACGTAGATGTCCCGGTCCAGACCGGAGGCGATCTCCGCGCTGATCTCGTACGTCGGTGCCAGCAGGTTGAAGCCGGCCCAGCGTGGACCGAGGCGGTTCACAAGCTGGCAGGTTTCCTTGACGCCAAGCCCGAGGGCTTCGGCGTCGACAATCCCGACGTTGAAGCCTTGCGCTGCCGCATACGTGGCGATGTAGGCCATGCCCAGAACCGGCAGGGTGAAATCATTGACCCGGGGCCGCAGACTATAGTCCCGCAGCGGGGCATTGACAAATACCGCGTCGAGCGGACGGCTCAGGTCGGCGCCCCGAACGGCGCCGTCATCCGATATCTCCATACTGCGATCCCCAAGCAAGGGTCAGAAGGGTGAGCGTAGAAAGGTGTTCGCTGGCTAGATGGCGCCACTGGGCGCCGAAAGCGCGCTCGTGGTGGAGCCAAAGGTGTGACGGGGCGGCCCGTCCCGCCCAGGTCCGCACCGCCAGATCGGCGTAGGGATACAGGCTCCAGTCATTTGTGTAGTCAGCGATCGCCGCGCCGGCCGTCCACGGGCCGATGCGCTGAACGCCTTGCAACTCGTCGACGAGGACGGGGAGGGAAAGACGGCTCCAGCCGACACCATGCTTCAGATATGCCGTGGCGGCAGCCCGCAAGGCAGCCCGTTTGAAGGCAAGGCCAAGTTCGGCGAACCGCTCATCCGTCAGAGCAAGGATGGTCTCCGGCGTAGGAAACAGCGCGTAAGCGTCACCATCCGGCAGCGGTACCTGCTCCCCGTGAGCCGCGCACAGCTCGCGGAAGAGCCTCTTGGACTGCCCCGCCCGGATGACCTGGCGCAGGATGGCAGTACCCAGCGCTTCCCACAGCGACGGGTTACGGAAGCGCCCCACCCGCCCAAGTCCGGACAGTTCCTTCGCCAACTGCGGCACCTCGGCGGCGGCACCGTCCGGCAGGCTGAAGACGTCTGCCGCCGGCTCGGTGTCGTCTCCACCGAGCGCGGTGAGGGTGAGGCTGTCGCCTTCCACCTCTGCCAGGACCGGGCCACCCGGCAATGCAAATACGCGGCGCGCCCCTTTTTCGGTGGGGAGCCAGGCGGGGTGTTCGGTCATCCAGCTATCTGCGACAAGCGGCATGAGTAAAACTCCGGGTTACGGTATGCGTGGGCGAAAAGTGGAACGCTAGTATCTCACAGCGTCACCCCGAGGCAGACTGGTGTCAAGGGCGCGCAGGCCGTCCAGGACTCGCCGTAATACCACTAGATCATCGAAAACCAGACCGGGATCGGTGCGGGCGACACTCGGCCGGCGGTATGGAAGAAGAGGTGTTGGCGCCTCAGCTTCAGCGGGTATCGGCGCCTCGATCTGGCACCAGGTGACTTTGCCCTGGCCGGTGGGCGACGGGTAATAGGCTGCAGCGAGGCTCAGGGCTTCCACGATGTGAAGGCCCCGACCACCCTCGCCATCGAGGCATTGATCTTGGAGTACGGGCAGTTGTGGACTGCGGTCCCAGACTTCGATGATGAGGCTTGCGGCGGCCCAGCTGAGGCGCATGGTCACGATGGATTTCGGATTACTGTCCAGCGCCTGGGTGGCCCGGACCGCATTCGTGATGAGCTCCGAAACCAAGAGACCGGCGGTGTCGATGAGATCCCCAAGTCCCCGGGTCTGGAGTAACTGGGCTACCTCATGTCGGGCCAGCGCCGGGGCCGTGGTGGTCGCGGCGAACTGATGGACGCTCGACCGCAGATGGGCGGCTGGCTGCGGAGCCACTGCGGACGGCAGGTTCATGCCGGCTGAACCGCCCAAGCGGCGTAGCTCGGCCGCAACCGCTTCCGTCCGCTCTTCGATGACCGCCTGCCCCACGGCCGTGGTGGGTAGCTCGTCTACGGCGCAAGCGAGGGCGACGCCAATGGCTTCCAGATGTCCCCACGCGGCCGCGAACCCAACGGCGATGCGGTGCAACGCCGCAGCGCCCGGCGGTCCCAGTGCGGAGTCCTGCCCTCCGGTGTTTGCGTCCACCGGCCCTCCCGTCCTGATATGAAGATCACCCGATGTGGACAACGCCCGGAACCGGGGAGCCGTACCTCGACCCGGCCCCGGGCGCCTGGGCTCAAGCGTGAACGAGCATCCCGGACCCCACCATGCCCAGGGATGTATGACGCCTATACGTGATGTTTCCAGGATTTGACCCGGGGTGACGGGCGTGTGTTTACACTGTTGCCGAGCGCGCCGGGACGGCCGCGAATGGGGACAGGTCGGGGAAAATATGAACGTCGCACCGGGCCGGTACTGCCGTTCCTGCGGGAGCCGACTGGCCCGCTACAACGCCACCGGATCCTGTGCGGCGTGCCAGCGCAAACGGCAGGAACTGCGTCTCCAAGCCCCGGTGGTGCCAGATCATTTCTGGCAGACGGACGAGCTGCGCGATGCCTTGGCCAGCTGGCATATCGGCCGGGTCGTCGCCGCCTACCGACGCAATCCGTGGCACGGCCGGGTGCTGTCCCAGGAGCTGGTCGGAGGATGGGTCGGTATCTCCCAGGTGCAGCTGTCCCGCATCGAGTCGGGCCCGCCGATCAAGGACCTGGACCGGCTTGTGATGTGGGCACGGACCCTGCGCATCCCGGGACGCTTCCTGTGGTTTCAGCTCCCCGAGCAGCGCAGCGAACCGGTCGAGTCCGCCCCGGCGGCGGCGGCCGTGCCCGTGGGGCCGGATCTGCCCGCCTTACTCGGAAGCCTGACATCTGGCCGGCTGCCCCTGGCCGCTGGCGAGAGACGCACACCCACCATCGGGATCTCGGCCTTCGACGGCATGACCAACGGCCAGAGTGCCGAGTTGCTGCTGAAGTTGTTCTTGCAGCTCGACGACGAACTAGGTGGTGACAGTCTGTATCTGCCCTTGTCTCGTTACGTCGCCCGGATGGCAGTGACCGTAGAGCAGGACTCGGGCGACGGGCTCGTGCCCTTCGGACAGTTGTCCCAGATGGCCGGCTGGCTGGCGCTCGACGCCGACCACCACGGGACGGCCCGCCGCTACTTCACCACCACGATCTACGTAGCGCACGAGGGCGACGAACCGGGCTTGGCCGCCAGCGCCCTAGCGTACATGAGCTTGCAGGAGACCTACCGGGGGCGGCGAGGGCCGGCACTGTCACTGGCGCAAACCGCGCTGGCCTCGGGGACCACGAACCTCACGCCGCTGACCAGGACGATGCTGGGCACCCGCCTGGCCCGTGCCCAAGCCGGGGTGGGTGACCAGGACGGCTGTCTGCGAAGCCTTGACACAGCCCGCGCCGACTTTGAGCGCGCCGGCCACCGCGATGAACCACTGTGGGTATCCTACGTCGACGAGGTGGAAGTAGCGGCCCAGGAGGGTGCCTGCTTCCTCGAACTGGGCTTGACGACCGAGGCCTCGACGGCGCTGACGGAAGCCATTGATCTGCTCACCCGACGGGCGCCCTACCGGGTGCGGGACCGGGTGCACTACCTGTCCCGGCTGGCCAAGTGCCAGTTGCTGGCTGGCAACGTCGAGCAGGCCTGCCAGACAGCCGGCAACGCCCTGGAGGTGAGCGAAGCCATCGGATCCACCCGGGTGGCCCTGCGCCTGAAAGAGTTTGCAGACGGCTTGGCGCCGTTCGGCGCAGTGCCCGCGGCCCGGGACTTCGCAGAGCGGTTCCGCCTGGCGACGACCTGACCCAGCGGCTTTAACCAACGAGGCCGAAGACAGCCGCCCGTAGGGCGCGGGGCCGGGTGAGATCTGGCAGGACAGCATCAGCCCCGGAAGCCTCAAGATCCACCGCGGTACTACCGCCGGTGGCAACTCCCACCGCCCGCACGCCAGCATCGTGGGCGCCTTTCACGTCGTGCGGCGTGTCACCGATGACGACGGTCCGGTTCGGTGGGAAGGTCACGCCGTACTTGGCCTCGGCCCGCCTGACCGCGAGCCGTACCAGTACGGTTCGGTCGCTGTCGTCATCCCCGAAGCCGCCAACTTCCAGGTCAATGTGGTCTTCCAGGTCGAAGACGTGAAGTTTGGTGGCCGCGATGGAGCGGATGTTGCCGGTCACCACGGACTGCACCGTGTCCTTGGCCACCAGACTCGCGACAGCCTCCTTCGCACCGGGCAGGCGACGGCCGGACTCCCTCATCCGGCCTTCGAGCTGGCGGGCGGCCTGACCAAGAGCCTCGTAGAAGGCGTCAAAGGTCGGCTCGTCGTCCGGCACGCCGTTGAGCCGGAGCGTGTCCAGCAGAATCGCGCGCTCGGTGCGGCCGGTCATGTCGGCCAGCTCCCGCAGGGGACGGCCGGTCACGAACTGGAAGGCGCGGGCGTAGATCTCCCGGCTGACCGGGCCAATGGTGACGAGGGTGCGGTCTATGTCCCACAGGATGAGGGCGGGTACGGTCACTTCACCATGATCTCACAGCCGACCCGTATGTGAATCGACTGGTTTTCCACTTGGACCTCGACGTTCGGTGCGGCCCCGAGAACCAGAGCGGCCCCCTATTGTGAACAGCACGATCCGGTTCTACGCGGACGAGAGCGCACGCGGCGTCGGCCGGAAGCCGGAAGCCGCCAGGCGTGATGTCGTTTATCCGGGACACAGGTTCGTGCCGGAATTCCCCCTGCCGAAGAAGGCCGCCCGGTTCATGGCGGAGGTACGGCCGCGGGCCCGTTTCCTGGGTCAGGCGCCGTGGGCGCCGGTCGTGGCGAAGCCGCCGAAGGCGAAGCCGGTGAAGGCGCCGACGGCCGACAACGTAACCAGGTGGGCGCTCCGCGCCACCGGCCGCATCGCTGACCATGGGAACTGGCGGGCAGCGCGCGCCTCCGAGGAGCGAGCTCCTGGTGGAGGCCTTGCTAACCGGAGTACCGTGCCGGTACGGTGTCGGATGCGACATATGATGATCTCGGAGGAAGGGGCACAATGGACGACCGCGTTCCCGTGTGTCCCGTTCCGGTTACCCTCGACGGCGTGTACAGGGGCGTGAGGATTCGGCGGATGAGCTTCTTCCGTCGGCGTCATGTCGACTTCGGTGTCGTTGTGACCGCTTCCTGTCCGGGTCCGGGCGGATCGTTCAACCGGGCATCCCGCGAAATCTCGGGCCGCCACAGGCCGAGCAGCCGGTAGTCGTTTCCGAACAGATCAGGGACGACGAGTCAGGGACTCTGACACCAGCCACCCGGACGCTGGCCACCCGGTACCATCCGCTCCCGTATCACCAGTCATTTCCAGAAATTGACCCGCATCCTCCGCGACGGAAGCTCTCCTGCCCCGCCTTCCGTACCGACCGATGAATCGTCACGGCCCGGTCACGTCCGTGCCAGTCGTGGCCCAGCGCCGGTCATGTTCTCGATGTTCGCCTCGACATCTCACAAACAAACGCCGAGGCGTCCACATCAGGAATGTCACGGCGGCACGTCGTCCATGCTGACACTTCATCCGTGTCGACACGGCATCCACGTCGGCATGGCATCCACGTCAACACAACAACAGGCGCACAATTATATGACACACCACAAAAGAATCCGGTCATCACAAGATTCAGCGGACGCAGCCCGTGGCCCGCCGTACCCGTATATGAATGGAACACGGTGCAGAACGTCTTATCCGCTGTCAGCCGTCGGCGCCGCCACCGGCGCGGTCGACGCCCCGTTCTCGCCGCCGTCGTAGTAGCGGCGGTCGCGCTGACCGCCGCCGCCTGCGGCAGCGACGACACGGTGTCCTCGGACCCCTCCGCCGCCAGCGGTGTGCTGAGCTGGTCGATACCGCCACTGTCGACCTGGGATCCCGTCGCCTCCAACTCCGGTATCGACGTCACCCCGCTGAGCCTCGCCTACGCCTCCCTGACACGGCTGGCGCCCGACGGTGATGCCGGGCCAGGGCTTGCGAGCGTGGAAGTTCTCCCCTGACGGACTCACGCTCACCTTCACCCTCCGCCCCGGCCAGACGTTCTCCGACGGCGCACCGGTCGACGCCACGGCGATCAGACAGAACGTGGAACGGGGCAAGAACCAGACGGGCTCGCAGGTCGCGCCGTCCCTCGCCGCGATCGCCTCGGTGGACGCGGCCACCCCGACCGAGGCCGTCTTCCACCTCAGCCGCCAGGACTACGCACTGCCCCTCGTCCTCGGCGGGCGCAGCGGCATGATCGTCAGTCCCCGGGCGCTGGCCGGTGACGTGAAGGCGCTGGCCACGAAGCCCGTGGGCGCCGGTCCGTTCTCCCTCACCAGCTACGTGCCGGACGGCCAGGCCGAGCTGACGCGCAACCCCGCCTACTGGGACGCGGCGAACATCCACCTCGCCGGGGTGACCCTGAAGTTCCTCTCCGACCCGGCCACCATCGCGGCGGCGCTGCAGAGCGACGAGATACAGCTGGCCAACTACATCTCCCCACCGCAGGCCAAGGCGCTGACCGCGGCGGGCCTCCAGGTGGAGGAGTTCCGCAGCCTGCAGATCTCCAACCTCGCCATCAACCGGACGATCAAGCCGTTCGACAATCCGAAGATTGTCGAAGCGCTGAACCACGCCGTCAACCGGCAGGAACTGCTGGACAAGCTCAACGCCGGCCACGGCGAGGTGGTCTACCAGCCCTTCCCGCGTGGCTACGTCGGCTACAACCCGTCACTTGAGAACCTCTATACTCACGATCCGGCGAAGGCCAAGGCGCTGCTGACCGAGGCGGGATACGACGGCACGCCGGTCGTCATCAGCTACTTCACCAGCCCGGGCGGGGTGGACCGCGAGGTGGAGGCCCAGCTGTTGCAGGCCCAGTTCGAGGCGATCGGGCTGACGGTCAAACTGGAGAAGATCCCGTTCGGGCAGGTCGCCGAACGCTTCTACGTCAAGCGCGAGGTCGGCCTGCTGCTGAGCGGGACCTTCGGCCGCGAAGCCCCGGCCCAGCAGCTCGCGACCACCGCCACGCAGTACAGCAGCTACGACCCGGCGGCACTCACCGAGGCGCTGAAGAACGTCGCCCGGTTCCCGATCGACGACCCGGGCTACGCCCCCGCCCTGCAGGAGGCCACAAAGATAGCCGCTACCAAGGGCTCGGATGTCCTGGTGTTCTCCCAGCCCTGGCTGCTCGCCCATTCGAAGAAGCTGACGGGCCTGGTCGGGTATCTCACCTCACCGCGGCTCGAAGGCGTCCGGCTGGCCGGGTAGGCGGACCCGCTATCCCATGACCGAGATCACACTCGGCCCGCGGGGCCGGCGGGCGGGAGCGACCAGGGTCGTCCTGCCCGCCGTCCGCCGCGTGGCGGCGTTGCTGGCCACGGCGGTAATCGTGGCGCTGATCAGCAGCCTGGTCATCTTCGCCCTGACCTTCCTGTCGCCCAGCGACCCGGCCGCGCAGAAGCTCGGCCAGAACGCGACCCCGGAGCAGGTCGCCGAGCTGCGGCACCTGTGGGGGCTCGACCGCCCCTTCGTCACCCAGTACCTCAGCTGGCTGGGCGACGCCGTCAGCGGGGATCTCGGCAGGTCGTACTTCTCCGACATCCCGGTCGCCCACAGCCTGGGGCAGCGGCTCGCGGCCGACCTGTCGATCGTGAGCGTCGCCGTGGTGCTGGCCGTGCTGTTCGGCGCCGCGGCCGGTATCGCGGCGGCGGTGTGGCGGGGAAGCGTCGTCGACCGGCTGGTGACGGCGGTGTCCTCGCTCGCGCTCACCGTCCCGGTGTTCCTGGTCGGGGTCGTGCTGGTCGTCCTGTTCGCGGTGACCTGGCGATGGCTGCCGGCGAGCGGGTACGTGCCGATCGCGAAGGATCCCCTCGACTGGCTCCGCCATGTGATCATGCCGGGATTCACGCTCAGCCTGCTGCCCGGCGCCGTCGTGGCCCGGCAGCTGCGCACCTCCCTGGTGAGCTCGCTCGGGGAGAACTACGTCGTCGGAGCGAGGCTGCGCGGGCTGTCCCCGGCTCGGATTCTGTTCGGCCACACGCTGCGCAACGCCGCCGGGCCCGCCCTGGCCACGCTCGGCCTCGAGCTGCCCGACCTGCTCGGCGGGGCCGTCGTCGTGGAGACGGTGTTCGGCCTGCCGGGGATCGGACGATACGCGTTGCAGTGCGCCACCAGCCATGACGTGCCAGTCATTTAGGGAGTGCTGCTGGTGACGGTCGCGTTCGTCCTGATCTCCAACATCACCGTCGACACGCTGCTGTCCCGGCTGCGGCCGGCCACCAGGGAGGAGCACCGATGAGACACGCCCTGCGGGCCGTCTTCTCCTCGCTGCCCACCCGGGCGGCGGGCCTGTTCATCATCGTGATTCTCACGGTCGCGGTGACCGGTGAGACGCTGGCCCCCCACGACCCCCTGGCCCAGGACCTCGACTCGGCCCTGGCCGCTCCCGGCGGAAGCCACTGGCTGGGAACCGACTACCTGGGACGGGACACCCTCAGCCGGCTCGTCGCTGGCACCCGCGAGACGATCTTAAGCGCCGTGGCGATGACGGCCCTCGGCGCCCTGCTCGGCGTGCTGCCGGGCATCGCCTCCGCACTGCTCGGCCGCTGGTCCGCGTTCGCCGCCCTGCGGACGGTCGACGCGCTGCTCACACTGCCCACCGTGATCTTCGCGGTCGCGGTCGGCGGGCTGTTCTCGAACGGCCCGGCCGCCCTGGTCATCGCGATCGGGTTCCTGATGGCGCCACGCTTCTTCCGCATCGTCCGGGCCGAGGCGCTCGGTTTCAGCCGCACCCAGTACGTCGAGTCGGCCGCCCTGCTGGGCGCCTCTCGATGGTGGATCATCCGCCGGCATGTCGGGCGCAAGGTCCTGCCGACGATCGCTGTCACCACCTCGATCACGCTGGGCGGCGCGGTGTTCACCAGATCGAGCCTGAACTTCATCGGCCTGGGCAGCCAGCCTCCCGCGCCGACCTGGGGCGGCATGCTCGCGGTGACAACCAGCCATCTGTGGGAGGACCCGCTCGCGCCGCTGTGGCCCGGGCTGATCATCGTCCTGACGATCTGGTCGTTCCACACCCTCGCGGACGGGCTGCGCGAAGGCCTCGACGTCAGAGCCCCGAGGCATTCGCGTCGGGGCTTGTCCCGCGCCACCTCACCATCTCCCGTCACCTCGCCCGACCTGTCTGAGCAGGCCACGGCTGGGCCGGGGAGCCCGGCCGCCACGGACACACCGGGCATGGGCACAGCCGACCGTACGAGTAGCGGGACCCCCCCGAATGTTCCCGACGACCCGGTGCGCCGGGAAGGCTCCGGTGCCCCGCTGCTGCGGGTGACGGATCTGTGGGTGACCGCGCCCAGCCACACGGCCACTGGCCACCGGGGCGACGTGGTACGCGCGGTCGGCTTCACTCTCGGCCGTGGTGAGGCTCTCGGGCTCGTCGGCGAGTCCGGCAGTGGGAAGACCCTCACCTGCCGCGCGCTGCTCGGCGCCCTGCCGGAAGGCTGCGTCGTCAGCGGCGGAACGATCGTCTTCGACGGCCAGGACGTGACCGCGCTGACCGAGAAGCAGTGGCGCCCGCTGCGTGGCGCCCGGATCGGGACGGTGTTCCAGGATCCGGCGTCCTACCTCAATCCGTCGCTCACCGTCGGCCGGCAGCTCACCGAGGCCCTGCGCCGCCAGGGTGGGCTGGGCCGGCAGGCGGCCCGGCAGCGGGCCCTCGAGCTGCTCTCCGCGGTGGAGATCCGGGATCCGGCGAAGGTCGCCCGGCAGATCCCCAGCCGGCTCTCCGGCGGGATGCAGCAACGGGTCATGCTCGCCGTCGCCGTCTCGTGCGAGCCGGACCTGCTCGTCGCCGACGAGCCGACCACGGCACTCGACGTGCGTACCCAGGCCGAGGTGCTGGCGTTGCTGGCGGCCCTGCGGACACGGCTGAACATGTCCCTGCTGTTCGTCACGCACGACCTCGACATCGTGGCGGGCGTGTGCGACCGGATCGCCGTGTTCCACCGTGGCCGCATCGTCGAGACCGGCCCGGCCGACGAGATCGTCCACCGGCCTTCCCACCCCTACACCCGTTCCCTGGTCGCGGCGGTCTCGGCAGGCGCTGTGCCGGCCGCCTCCCCCGGGTCCGCTCAGGAGGCTCCGATTGTCCGGGTCTGAGCTCGTGCCCGCCGCCCGCAAGCACTCCGACGCGGCCGGCGAACCGATCACCGCCCAGCTGCCGGCCGACGCCGGCCCAGCGGCCAGCACCGGACCGTCCCACGACCTGTCTCCCGCGGACGACGAGCCGTTGCTGCGGGTGGCTGGCCTGCGGGCCGGTTTCCACGGCCCGGACGGGATCACCCACACCGTCCTCGACGGCGTCGCCCTCACGATCTCCCCCGGCGAGATCGTCGGGCTGATCGGGGAGACGGGATCGGGCAAGACGACCCTGGGCCGGGCCGTCGTCGGCCTCGTGCGCCCCACCGCCGGCACGATCCGGTTCGAGGGTACGCAGATCCAGGGCCTGCGCGGCCGGCACCGGCGGGCGCTGCGCCGCCGTGGCCGGATCCAGTTCATCTTCCAGGACCCGCTGCGCTCGCTCGACCCCGACCAGCGGGTCGTCGACATCGTCACGGAAGGGCTCGCGATCCGCCGGGAGCTCGATCCCGCGGGACGCCGTCAGCGCGCCGCCGAGGCCCTCGTCGCCGTCGGCCTCGGCCCGGAGTTCCTCGACCGTCTGCCCGGCGAGATCTCCGGCGGCCAGCGCCAGCGGGTCGCGATCGCCCGCGGGATCGTCACCCACCCCCGGCTGCTGATCTGCGACGAACCGGTCAGCGCCCTGGACGCCGCGAACCGCACGCACATCCTGCGGCTGCTCGCGCGGCTGCGCGACGACCAGGCGATAGCCATGCTGATCATCTCGCACGACCTCGCGAGCATGGCGGACGTCGCGGACCGGGTCGCGGTCCTCCACAACGGCCGGATCGTCGAGGAGGGGCCGACCGCGCGGGTGTTCACGGCACCCGAGCACTCCTACACCCAGTTACTCCTCGCGTCGAGCCCGCTGCCGGCCCCCGGCCCCGGTCCCGAGCGTTACGGCCGTGACCACGGCCCGGCCCCGGCCCTCTCGGAGCCCGGGAGCACCGTCACAGGCTGAAACCGGCATCCCCGGGAGCGGCCAAGAAGAAGCATCCGAGAAGGAGTGGACGACCATGACAGCAGACCGCAGGCTGAAGCTGGGCGCGTTGCTGCACGGGCTCGGCAGCGCGGTCGCGGGCTGGCGCCATCCCGACGTGCCCGCGGACGGCTCCGTTGACTTCGAACTCTACCAGCAGTGGATCCGTACGGCTGAGAAGGGGCGGTTCGACCTGCTCTTCATCACCGACACCCTGCACATCAACGCCAACTCGACCCCGCAGTACCTGACCCAGTTCGAACCGATCGCGCTGCTGGGCGCACTCGCGGCAGTCAGCAGCAACATCGGCCTGGTCGGGACGGTGTCGACCACCTACAGCGAGCCCTACACCATCGCCCGGCAACTCGCGACGATCGACCACATCAGCGGATACGGCCCGCCGTCACGGCGGGCCGTACTGCCGTCTGGTCAGTATCTGTTGTCTGGCAAGTATCTGTATCTGTTGTCCGGGTCCGCCAGCACCTGTTCCGCCGGTGCCTGCCGGCCACTTCTGCCGGTGCCTGCCGGTCACCCGCCTACGAGCCAGCCACCAGGGTTTCGTCGAGCAGGGTGACGTAGGCAGGGATCTGCGTGAGCGACGTCAGATCGTGCCGGAACGTCGTCGCGCCATCGCCGCCGTCCCGCGCGTTCGCCCCCCGCGGGCCGTCCACGGATGCCGGGCTGGTCGGGGCGAACCCGTGCCGGGGGTAGAAGTCAGCCACGATGCGGTTCTTCGCCGTCGGCCGGTAGGCGGCGACGACAGCGCGCGCGCCCGTGTCACGGGCGCGTTCGAGCACGGTCGCCAGGCACGCCTGCTCGATTCCCCGGGAGAACACCCGGCAGCTCAGCAGGAAGTTGTCGATGTGCACGACCTCCTCCACCCGGCGCAGGAAGACCACGCCGACCAGGCCGTTGTCACCGAAACGGTCCGCGGAGCGGATCGTGAGAACCGTGTGCTCCGGCCGGTCGAGCAGATCGCGCAGGTCCGGCGCGGGCAACCGGCGGGTCGTGGTGTTGAACTGGTTCGTCCGCAGGGTGAGCTGGCTGACCCGGGGCACGTCGGCATCCCGGGCGACCCCCAGCCGCACCACGATCTCCAGGCCGCTCAGGTAGTCCTCGATCGAGGTGAAGCTCTCCTGGAAGTCGCGGCGGTCGAGCTCCTCCCGGTAGCGCCGTGCCCGGACCCGGTCCTCGGCGGTCAGCTCCCGGGTGTCGAACCAGCCGTCACGCAGCACCGCGTCCAGGTGGCCGGCGGGATCCTCGTCGACGGCGACCACGGCGACGTCCGGCAGCTCGGCCCGGACGAGGCCGCGCTCGTAGGGGGAGTCATCGACGAAGACGAAGCTGTCGACCCCGATGTTGAGCGAGGCAGCAAGGTCCAGCAGGTTCTCGTGCTTGGGCCGCCAGTTGGCGATGACCCGCACGAAGTCGTCCGGGCGCAGCGTCATCTCCGGATGCCCGGCGAGCGCGTCGCGCACCACGTCGGCCTCGTTCTTGCTGACCGCCGCGAGCAGCACACCCTGCGCCCCGATCTGCTTCACGACCTTCTGCACGGCCCGGAACGCCTCACCCCGGTAGGAGCCGGCGACCTCGATGCCCTCCACCCCGTCGTCACCGACGATCCCGCCCCACAGGGTGTTGTCCAGGTCGAGCACCAGGGCCTTGCTGGTACGCCCTGCGATGTTGCGGGCGAGGTGGCCGGCCTCCCGCGCGTAGGCGGCGAGCAGCTCGGTGGACAGGTACGCCTTGGCGTAGACCGTCAGCCGGGGGTCGGTGACCGGCACGCCCTCGGCGACGAGCGGGTCCAGATCGAGCACCACCAGCGCGGGAAAGCGCTCGGTGAGGCCGAGCAGCCGGGCGTTCGCCCGCCGCCACACCGCCCCCAGCCGGGCCCGCGACCGATGGTCGACGAGCTGGGCGGTGAACCGGCGTGGCAACGGCAGCGTGTTGAGCACCAGGGTTCCCCGGCTGATCTCGGTGAAGCGGGTGACCAACGTCTCGAGCAGGGAGATCTTGGCGTCCAGGACCCGTTCGACCGCGTCGGGATCCCACGGAAGCGGCACCTCGTCGAAGACGATCGTCGGGTCGAGCAGGGCCAGGACGAGATCGGCCCCGTGGGCGTGCAGGGAGCTGCCGGGATCGGTGAGCTCGAACACGTAGCTGTCGAAGGCCCCCAGATGGGGGCGCAGCAGCAGGCCATGCCGGCCCAGTTCCCCGGCCAGGGCCGGCAGCAGCGCAGACACCGTCCCGTGCGCGGTGACGGCGATCCGCACGACCGGGGTCGACGGATGCTCCCGCAGCACCTCGTCCGGGTCGACCTGGGCCAGCAGGCGCCCCGCCCGGGCCAGCTCCTGCGCGGAGGCGTCCGCCAGCAGCTGGCGCACCCTGGGGAACTCGGCGGCTGTCCGACCGTCACGGTGCAGGCCGAGCAGGTCGGTGGCGGCCCGCCGGCCGCCGGCGGGTGCCGCGGAAACGCCTGGGATGGGCCGCGCGGAACCGTGGAATTGGAGACCGTCATCGCCGGAACCTTTCTCGAGAGCGGATCAGCATCGATCCACGGGCGGAGTTCGCCAGCCGTCGTGACCGCATCGGAGTATCCGAACGCCATCCGGCCATCCGGCCATCCGAAGGCCGCGGACACACCGTCAAATCATCCGGGCAGCTA
>NZ_CEVIVC010000084.1:6348-21834 GCF_982290645.1 Protofrankia sp. CiP1_Cm_nod4 | reverse complement strand
GCGCCTGCCCCGGCACAGGCAGCCGCCACGGAGACGCCCGCGGCCCCGTCCGCCGAGGAACAGGCCCCGCCCGCCGAGCGGGCCGCGCGGCACCCCGTCGAGCTCGTCGGGCTGCCCCCGGTCGACCGGATCGAACAGCCCTACCCGGCCGGCCCGGTAGCCGTCGTCGTCCGCTCCGAAGAACGGGCAGGCGAGGCGTTCGCGGCGGGTCTCGAGCGGGCCGGCTGGACGGTGACACGGGTGAGCCTGCCGGCCTCCGGCGGGGACCGGCCATCCGGCCTGACCGCATGGGACGGCGAGGCCGTCGAGCGCCGGCTCTCCGAGGCGGTCACCGGCGCGCTGGGCGCGACCGGCAGGATCGACCTCTTCCTCACCGTTCTCGGGGGGAGCGACAGCACCAGGGACGACAGCGCCCGGCAGGACGCCTGGGACGACAGCGTCCGGCAGCTTGCCGACGCCGTGCTGGTGGCCAAGCACGCCAGCGTGCCGCTGGCCACGGCCGCCCGCTCCGGTGACCGGGCCGCCTTCGTGACCGTCACCCGCCTCGACGGCGGCCTCGGTCACCGCGGTGGGCGCCAGGCCGCCGAAGCGCTGCTCGGCGGGGTCGGCGGCGTGGTCAAGACGCTCGCCCACGAGGAACCGTCGATCTTCTCCCGCGCGCTCGACATCGACCCGGTGCTCGGCGACGACGACGCGCTCGCCGTCCTGCTGGACGAGATCGCGGACGCGGCCACGGACACCCTGGAGGTGGGGGTCGACGCCGCCCGCCGCCGGTGGACCGTGATCCCCGCGCCGTACGGGTCGCCGCGGGCGTCCACCGCGGCCGGCGCGTCCACCGCGGCTGGCGCAGACGCGGCCGGCACGGGCGGTGCGGTGCCGTCGGTGCCCACGGTCGGCGCTGGCGACGTGTTCGTGGTGACGGGCGGGGCGCGAGGGGTCACGGCGTCCTGTGTGCGGGCGCTCGGTGAGCACGGCCAGGTGGAGTTCCTGCTGCTCGGGCGCACGGCGCTCACCGCGGAGCCGGACTGGGCCGTGGGCGTGGCCGACGACGGCCTCAAGCGCGCGGCGATCGCCGCCCTGGGGGCCGGTGGCGGCAGGCCGCCGACGCCGCGGCAGGTCGACGCCGTCCTGCGCGACATCCAGGCCCAGCGTGAGATCCGCGCGACGCTCGACGCCCTGGCCGGGAGCGGATCCGTCCCGGCGGCCAGCTACCTGCAGGTGGACGTCGGCGACGCCGCCGCCGTGCAGGACGCGCTCGCGGCGCACCGCGACCGGGTCACGGGCGTGGTGCACGGCGCGGGAACCCTCGCGGACGGGCTCGTGCGCACCAAGACGCCCGACGACGTCCGCCGGGTCTTCACCCCGAAGCTCGCCGGCCTGCGCAACGTCCTGGACGCGCTCGACGGCGCGCCGGTCCGCCACGTCGTCCTGTTCACCTCGGTGGCCGGGCTGTTCGGCAACGCCGGCCAGGCCGACTACGCCGCCGCGAACGAGGCGCTGTGCCGGGTCGCGGCCAGCCTGAAGCGGGAGCGTCCCGAGCGTCACGTCACCGCCATCGACTGGGGCGCCTGGGACGGCGGGATGGTCGCCGCCGATCTGCGGGAGCTCTTCCACGCCCGCGGCGTCGAGCTGCTGGCACCCGAGACGGGCGCGCGGCTGTTCGTGGAGCAGTTCGGCCCCGAGCGCGTCGACGACGTGTGCGTGCTGGTCGGCCAGCGCAAGGCGCTCACCGACGGTAGTGGCCCGCGTCCCGGCCGGGCCTTCACGGCCGGGCGCGAGCTGACCGGCATCGAGGACACCGAGGTGCTCCAGGCGCACCGCATCGACGCCTTTCCCGTCCTGCCCGCCACGTTCGGGCTCGGCTGGCTGGTCAACGTGCTCGAACGCGCCCACCCAGGGCTCCAGGTGATCGAGGCCAGCGGCTTCGAGGTGCACAAGGGGATCGTGTTCGACGGCGTGCACAGCCGCGCGTACCAGGTCGAGGTGCCGCTGGCCGAGGCCCGGGACGGCCGGCTGACGGTGCGGGCCGCCGTCCGCTCCGCGAGCGCCGGCGCCGGCGGCAGCGGCAGCGGCGGCGGAGCTGGCAACAGCCGGCCTGTCTCGCACTATGTCGGCACGTTCGTGCTGGCCGAGGCTCCGCCCGCCGCGCCGGTCGCCCCGCCGGCGGAGGCGGTGGGCAGCGGCCCCGAGGACGGTGTGGAGATCTACACCGGGGGCACCCTGTTCCACGGCCCGGCCCTGCAGGGCATCCGCCGCATCCTGCGGCGCCGGGACGACCGGGTCGTGCTGGAGTGCCGGCTGGCCGACCAGGCCATCGCCGACGGGGCGTTCGCCGGCGCACTGCACAGCCCGGTGCTCGCCGACATCCTGCTGCACGGCCCGTCGGTGCTGGGCCGGTGGCTGACGGGCCTGGCCTGCCTGCCGCTGGCCGTCGAGCGCTGGGAGTACTTCGCCCCGCTGCCGGACGGGGAGCCGTTCGTCGTCGTCCTGGACGACGTCCGGCGGGCCGCGTCCTCCATCACGGTCACGGTGACCGCCAGTGGCCCCGGCGGGCGTGTGCTCCAGCGCCTGCGCGACGTGTCGATGATCGGGACTCCCGACATGGCCGCGAAGTTCGCCGCGGCCGTGCGGTGGTGGCTGCCGGGGGAGGGGGCGTGACCGTACGGCCGCTGACGCACCCCGGCCCCGTCCGTCCCGCACGAGCCGGTTCGACCAGACCGACGGAGGACAGGCGATGACAGCGGAGCAGGTGGCGTCCCAGGTGGTGGACGTCGACGCCCTGGAGATCGACGCCCTGGAGTTCGACGGTGAGCCCTTTGACCCCACCCGGTGGTCGGCTGGCACCGCCCGGGATGGCGGGGCTGGCGCGGCTGGCCCGACCGGCGCACCCGGTCTTTCGCCCGGCCCGGCCGGCGGGGACGCTGGCGGAGGCGGCCCTGCCGGCCCGGCCCAGCCGTCCCCGGAGCCGGCTGCGGTGACTGTGGGTGAGAGCGGTCTCGGCGGCCCGCCCGGGCCTTCGCCGCTGTCGGCCGGCGGGAGCACGGACGGGACCGGCTTCACCCGCCGGCCACCCGTCCCCGGCGGTTCTCCCGTGGTGCCCGTCGGCGAGCGGGAACCGGCCGAGCATGCGGCCTCGATCGCCCGGCAGGTGCGGGCTGTCGTGGTGGCCGCGCACGCCAGCGCCCTGCGCGCCCAGGCGAGCGTGCAGAACCGGGTGCTCGCGGCGCTCGCGGCGTCCGGGCAGCCGGTGAACTCGGCATACCAGGCGGACTCGGCATACCAGGCGGACTCGGCGAGCCCGGCGGACCCGGCGAGCCCGGCGCCCGCTCCGGCGGTGTCCGGCGGCCAGGCGGGCCCGGCCCGGCCAGCCCTGCCCGCTGCCCGGGAGAGTGTTCTCCCGCGGGGCGCGCAGGGGGGTCCCCACCAGGATGACGCGGCCTCGGCCCCGGCCCCGGCTCCGGTCGCCGCCGAGGTGTTCGAGGTGGCCGGCGGGCGGCCGAGCGTGTTGTCGCGGCCGTCCGTGGCACCCGCGCCCATCCGGGTGTCCGCGGAGGCGGCGTTCAAACCGCTCGCGCGCAGCGACCGGCGCCGGCTGGACGCCGACGATCTCGCCCGTCTCACCGAGGGGGCGATTGCGAGCGTGTTCGGTGCCGCCTACGACCAGGACGGCGCCAACCCGGCGGTCCGCCTGGCGCTGCCGCGGACCGGGGCCCCCGGGCCGCTGCTGAGCTGGGTGGACGGCCTGGACGTGCGCGGCGGCGCCTGGGGCCACGGAGCGCTGCGCGCCGGGCTGCGGCCGGGCGCCGTGGCCGCGGGCCTGACGGCGGCTACCGGGCTGGTCGAGGCGGCCCGGGCCCAGGGCGTACCGGGGCAGGCCGGGCCGGAGCGGGGCGTCCAGGCAGAGGTCACACCGGCGGGGGAGCGGGCCGTGCTCCTCGGCGAGGCGGCCGCGCAGGCCGCCGAGGTGTTCGCCCTGTACCTGGGCCTGCACCTGGGCTTCGCCGACGCCACCTTCGTCCGTGGCGTGCCGGGCGTGCCGGGCGTGCCGGGCGTGCCGGGCGGGCCGGACCGCTATCAGGTCGAGGTCCTCGGGCCGACGCCGGACACCGGTGTCGAGTTGGCCCTGGAGGTCACCGGTGTCGACCTCGTCCCGCGGCCGTGGCTGTCCGTCGACGCCGAGTTCCGCGCCAGCGGTGAGGTCGTTGCCCGGGTGCGGGGGGTGACGCTGGGTGTCCAGGAGAAGCCGGGTGTCCCGGTCGGACCGCAGGCCGGTGGCACCGTGGCGCGCTTCCTCGGGCGCCGGAACAGCCTCGGCGAGCCGGTGCTGCTCAACGAGTTCCACATGGCCCACTGCTCCAAGGGGGATCCGGGCATCGCCCTGGGGCCGGAGTTCTCCGGCTACCGCGGCATCCGGGCGACCCGGCTGCCCGACGGCGGCCTGCGCCTGGTCGACCGGATCGTCGCCGTCCAGGGGGAGCGGGGGAAGCGGGAGAGCCTGCGCGGGGGCGCCACCCACCAGACCGAGTACGACTCGCCGGCCGACTCCTGGTACTACCAGGACACGGCCAACGCGTCGATGCCGAACTGCGTCTACATGGAGACCTCGCTGCAGTCGGCGCTCGTCCTCGGCTACTACCTGGGTGCCACCCTCACCGACCTGGGCGGGGAGCACAGCCTGCGCAACCTCGGCGGCAGCGCCACGCTGCTGCGCGAGGTGGACCTGCGGGACAGGACGCTCCGGCAGCACTCGACGCTGCTGTCCACCACCCCCATGCCCGGGTCGGTGCTGCAGGAGTTCTCCTACCGCTTCTCGGTGGACGACGAGCCCGTCTACGAGGGCGAGTCGATGTTCGGCTACTTCAACGAGGCGGCGCTGGCCCGCCAGAGCGGGCTCGACGCCGGCCGGCTCGTGCCGACCTGGCTGGACGAGCAGCGGCCCCGCCCGCCGGTGCGGACCATCGACGTCGCCGCCCGCCGGGCCGATCCGTCGGCGCCGCTGTGCTCGCGGGGCCATCTCGCGCTGCTCGACGACGTCGAGGTCGTCGACGGCGGCGGCCGGTACGGGCAGGGCTACCTGCGGGCGGCCCGCCCCATCGACCCGCACGACTGGTTCTTCGCCCGGCACTTCGTCCTGGACCCGGTCATCCCCGGCTCGCTCGGGGTGGAGGCGGTGATCCAGGCGATCCAGGAGTGGCTCGTCGACGGCGGCCACGCGGCGGGCTTCGCCCGGCCCGGGTTCGTCCTGCCGGTCGGGCTGCCGATGATCTGGAAGTACCGCGGCCAGTTCCTGTCGACGGACAGCGAGAGCACCCTCGAAGTGCACGTCAAGTCCGTCGAGCGGCGGCCCGGCCGGGTGCGGGTGGTGGCGGACGCGAGCGTGTGGAAGCCGACCATGCGCATCTACGAACTGACCGATGTGGCCGTCGAGCTACGCGACGAAGGAGCCCCGCAATGGTGACCGCCCAGGCCGGCCCGGCCGCGCCCAGCCGGCCGGCGGACGCCGGCCACGGCGTCACCGGCCGTGCCGCCGACCGCGAGACCGACCGCGCGCCCGGTCTCGCGCGCGGCGCGGACGAGATCTACGACGTGCTCGCCACCCTGGAGCGGCCGGCCTTCGTCGTCCGGGACGCCCGGGGGATCGCGGCCACCAACGACGAGCGGCTGCTCGGCCCCGGCATACAGGTGCTCGCGGCGGTGCCGCCGGCGCCGCCCGAGCGGCTGGGATCGCCGGACTTCCCCCGCGACCACGGCGTCCGCCACCCGTACATGGCCGGGGCGATGGCCAACGGGATCGCGTCGGCGGAGCTGGTCGTGGCGCTGGCCGGGGCGGGTTTCCTGGCCTCCTTCGGCGCGGCCGGGGTGCTGCCGGCCCGCGTCGACGAGGCGCTGGCGACGATCGGCCGGCGGGTGCCCGCCGGCGCGGGGTTCGCCTGCAACCTCATCCACAGCCCGAACGAGCTGGCCATGGAACGCGACGTGGTCGACCTGTGCCTGCGCCACCAGGTGCGCTGCGTGGAGGCGTCGGCGTTCCTCGACCTGACTCCGCAGGTGGTGCGCTACCGGCTGGCCGGGCTGTCCCGGGCGGCCTCCGGCCGGGTGCGGGCCGGCAACCGGCTGGTCGCCAAGATCTCCCGGGCCGAGGTCGCCGAGCGCTTCCTGCGTCCGGCGCCCGAGCCGGTCGTCCGCGGGCTGCTTCAGGCCGGTCTGGTCACCGCCGAGCAGGCCGAGCTCGCCCGGGGGGTGCCGGTGGCGGACGACGTCACCGTCGAGGCGGACTCCGGCGGCCACACCGACCGCCGGCCACTGACCGTCCTGCTCCCCGAGATCATCGCCCTGCGTGACCGGCTGCGGCGTGAGCTGGCCGGGTCGGGCCAGCCCTGGCAGGTCCGGGTCGGCGCGGCCGGCGGGATCGGGACGCCGGCCGCCGCCGCGGCGGCGTTCGCCCTCGGCGCGGCCTACGTGGTGACCGGGTCGGTCAACCAGGCGTCGGTGGAGGCGTCCCAGTCGCCGGCGACGAAGCGGCTGCTGGCCGGCGCGGGCACGGCCGACTGCGCCATGGCCCCGTCCGCGGACATGTTCGAGATGGGCGTCGAGGTCCAGGTCCTGCGACGCGGGACGATGTTCGCGAGCCGGGCCCGGCGGCTGTACGAGGTCTACCGGGCCCACGACGGCATCGAGGCGATCCCGGCCGCCGAGCGGGACGCCCTGGAAAGCAAGATCTTCCAGCGGCCGTTGGACGACGTCTGGGCGGACACCGTGCGGTTCTTCACCGAACGTGACCCCGACCAGATCGCCCGCGCCGCCGACAGCCCGAAGCGGCGGATGGCGCTGGTCTTCCGCTGGTACCTCGGCCTGTCCTCGGGCTGGAGCATCGCGGGGGAGCCGGGCCGGGCCACGGACTACCAGATCTGGTGCGGGCCGGCGATGGGCGCGTTCAACACCTGGGCCGCCGGCACCTACCTGGCCCCGGTGGAGAACCGGCGGGTGGCCGACATCGCCGCGCAGATCATGCGCGGCGCCGCCTTCACCAGCCGGGTCGGCCACCTGCGGTCCGCGGGGGTGCGCCTGCCCGCGCGCTGCGCCACATACATCCCGTCCCCGCCGCGGACCGACGCGGCAGCGGGACTCTGACCGGTGGGAGCAATCATGACAGTCACCCTGCCCAGGCAGGCGGACGGCACGAGTGACAGGGACGGCAGGGACGGCACGGCGGCCCGGGAGACCTCCTGGCTGGTCTGTGGCGGATGCCGGGCGATCATCTACGCGAAGAGGTTCGTCCGGTCCCTGCGGGTCTGCCCGGAGTGCGGCTGGCATGCCCCGCTGACCGCCGTCGAACGGCTCACGACACTGCTGGATCCCGGGTCCGTGGCGCTGGTGGACACCGTCGTCGCCGACAGTGACCCGCTGGGGTTCGTCGACAGCCGCCCCTACGCCGACCGGCTGCGCGACGCGCGGGCCGCCACCGGCCTGGCCGAGGCGGTCGTCAGCGCCCGCGGCCGCATCGACGGCAACCCGGTGGTCGTGGCGGCCATGGACTTCCGGTTCATGGGGGGCAGCCTCGGCGCCGCGGTCGGCGAGGCCGTCACCCGGACGGCCGAGACCGCGCTGCGGGAACGCACACCGCTGCTGCTGGTGACCGCCTCCGGTGGGGCGCGCATGCAGGAGGGCGTGCTGTCCCTGATGCAGATGGCCAAGACCAGCCAGGCCCTCGGGCAGCTCGACGAGGCGGGGATCCTCACCCTGGCGCTGATCACCGACCCGACCTTCGGCGGGGTGGCCGCGTCCTTCGCGACGCTGCCGGACATCATCATCGCCGAGCCGGGCGCGCGGCTGGGGTTCGCCGGCCCGCGGGTGATCCAGCAGACCATCCGGCAGACCCTGCCGGCGGGGTTCCAGACCGCGGAGTTCCTGCTGCGGCACGGCGTCGTCGACATGATCCGGCCGCGGGCCGAGCTGCGCGCCACCCTGGCCCGGCTGCTGACCGTGGGCAGCCGCCGGGCGGCGCGCACGGCCGTGCCCGCGCCGCGGCCCGCACCGTCCCGGCCGTCGGTGTCTCGCCCATCGGCGTCCCAGCCGTCGGCCGCGCGGCCGCCCGTGCCGCGGCCCTCGGAGGGCGACACGCTGATCGTCGACCCGGAGCGGCTGCCCGCGCGGGAGCAGTGGGAGTCGGTGCGGCTGGCCCGCCGGCTCGGCCGGCCGACGACCCTGGACTACATCGCCCTGATGATCGAGGACTGGGCGGAGCTGCACGGTGACCGCATGTCGGAGGACTGCCCGGCGATGGTCTGCGGGCTCGGCCGCCTCGAGGGCACACCGGTCGTCGTGATCGGCACGCAGAAGGGGCACAGCGCGGCCGAGCTGTCCGCGCGCAACTATGGGATGCCGTCGCCGGCCGGCTACCGCAAGGCCGCCCGGGCGATGCGGCTGGCCGCCAAGCTCGGGCTGCCGGTGATCACCCTGATCGACACCGCGGGCGCCTTCCCCGGCATCGACGCCGAGCGCAACGGGCAGTCGGTCGCGATCGCCGAGAACCTGCGGCTGATGGCGGGCCTGCCCGTCCCGGTGGTGGCGGTGGTGACCGGCGAGGGCGGCAGCGGCGGCGCGCTCGCGCTCGCGATCGCCGACCGCGTCCTGATGTGCGCCAACGCCGTCTACTCGGTGATCAGTCCGGAAGGGTGCGCCGCAATCCTGTGGAAGGACGCCGCCGCCGGGCCGAAGGCCGCGGCGGCACTGCGGGTGGACGCCCGCGAGCTGCTGCGCGGCGGGATCGTCGACGGTGTGGTGCCCGAGCCCGAGGGGGGCGCCGACAGCGACCACCTGCTCGCGGCGCACGCCCTGCGCGACGCGCTGACCAGCACGTTGGCGCGGCTGCTGCCGCGGGACCAGATGACCCTCGTCACCGGCCGCCGGGCGCGGTTCCGCCGTTTCGGCGCCGACACGCTCACCGCACTCGACGACGACCGCGAGCTCGACCATGAGCTTGATCGGGATCTCGACCGTGACCTCGACCGTGACCTCGACCGGGCCGGTGTCGGCGGCCACGGTGCCGATGACGACCGGGACGGCCGTGACCAGCGCGGCCGCGACCGGGACGGTCTTGACGAGAAGGAAAGCGCCTGATGAGCCCGGTCCAGGTCAACGGGGTCCCGCCGGTGCGGACGGCGGTGCCCGGCGCCGGCGAGCTCGACGAGATCATGACAGTACTCCGCGATCATCTGCTCGCCCTGAGCGCGCAGACGTCCCGGGTGCCCAGCCGGGTGCGGGCGGCGGCCGGCGAGGTCTTCATCGAGATCGCCTGGCCGGATGCGGCGCCGCCGGCGTCCACCGAGCTGGTCGCACCGGCAGCGCCGCCGGTGCCGGTGCGACCGGTGCCGGGGGCCAGCACCGGGCCTGTCCAACAGCAGGCCGGGCCGGCATCGCCGGTGGCCGGGTCGGCCGCGGCGGACGCCGACGCGCACATCCTGCGTGCCGCCACCGTGGGCGTGTTCTACCAGGCTCCCGAGCCCGGGGCCAAGCCGTTCGTCACCGTGGGTGATCTGATCGCCCGCGGCCAGCAGGTGGCGATCATCGAGGCGATGAAGCTGATGATCCCGGTGGAGGCGGACGCGTCCGGCCGGGTGCTGGAGATCCTGGTGGCCGACGGCACCCCGGTCGAGCACGGCCAGCCCCTGCTGACGGTGGCCACCGGCGACGCCGACCGGGCGGGCCCGGGCCGATGATCAAAAAGGTGCTGATCGCCAACCGTGGCGAGATCGCGCTGCGGGTCGCCCGCACCTGCCGCGAGCTCGGGCTGGCCACGCTGGCGGTCCACTCCGCAGCCGACCGTGACTCGGCGGTCGTCCGGTTCGCCGACGAGTCGGTGCAGATCGGCCCCGGCCCGGCCAAGGCCAGCTACCTCAACATCCCCGCCGTCATCGAGGCGGCACGCGGCTGGGGCGCCGACGCCATCCACCCCGGCTACGGATTTCTCTCGGAGAACCCGGACTTCGCCGAGGTGTGCGAGGAGGAGGGCATCACCTTCGTCGGCCCACCGGCATCGGTGATGAGCCGTCTCGGCGACAAGGCGAGCGCCCGTTCGATCATGTCGGACGCGGGGCTGCCGCTCCTGCCGGGCAGCCGGGACGCGCTCGAGCACGCCGACGAGGCCGCGGAGTTCGCCGCCGGGATCGGCTACCCGGTCATCATCAAGGCGGTGGCCGGCGGCGGCGGGCGCGGGATGAGCGTGGTGCACGAGCCCGACGCGTTCCTGCGGGCCTACGGCCAGACCCGCGCCAGCGCCCAGACGGTGTTCCGCGACGGCCGGCTGTACGTGGAGCGCTACCTGGCCTCCGCGCGGCACGTCGAGGTGCAGATCCTTGCCGACGCCCACGGCAACGTCGTCCACCTGGGCGCGCGCGACTGCTCGTTGCAGCGCCGGCACCAGAAGCTCGTGGAGGAGACCCCCGCGCCGCGGCTGCCCGCGCGGACCGTGGAGCGGATGTGCGAGGCGGCCGTCCAGGGGGCGCGGGCGGCCGGGTACGTGGGAGCGGGCACGTTCGAGTTCCTGGTGGACGGCGACGGCCGGTTCTACTTCATGGAGGTCAACTGCCGCCTCCAGGTGGAGCACCCGGTCACCGAGATGGTCACCGGGACGGACCTGGTCCGCGAGCAGCTGCGGGTCGCCGCCGGTGAGCCGCTCGGCTTCGGGCAGGCCGACGTCGTCCCGCGCGGGGTGGCGATCGAGTGCCGGATCAACGCCGAGGACCCGGCGGCCGGCTTCGTGCCCACCCCGGGGGTGGTCAGCGAGTTCGCGCTGCCCGGTGGCCCGTTCGTCCGCGTCGACACCCACGTCTTCGCCGGCTACCAGGTCCCCGCGCTGTACGACTCGCTGCTGGCCAAGCTCGTCGTCTGGGCGCCCGACCGGGAGCAGGCACTGGCGCGGATGGACCGGGCGCTCGACGAGCTGCGGCTGCGTGGCCCGCACGTGGTGACCACCGCCGCGTTCCTGCGCGGTGTCCTCGACCACCCCCGCTTCCGCCGGGCCGAGCACGACACCTCGCTCATCAACGAGCTGACGGGCTGAGGCCGGCCATGACCCCTGACCCCCACGGCGGCTGCCCACGGCGGCTCGTGGACGCATCCAGGGAGGAGACCCGGTGAACGCGCTCTGGGCCGCGGTGAGCACCAACGCCCGTCCTCGGACGGCGCTGCACCTGCCGTCCGAGGGACGGTCCGTACCCGTCACGCGCCTGCTGGCCGACGCCGAGCGGACGGCGACGCTGATCGCCGGCCAGCGGCGCGTCGGCATCCTGATGGCCAACGGCGAGCCCTGGCTGCGCGGGCTGCTCGCCTGCTTCCGGACCGGGGCCGCCGCGGTGCCCGTCGCGCTGCCCGTGGCGTTCGGGGGCGGCGAGGGCTACCAGCGGCACCTGCGCCGCGTCGTCGAGGACGCCGGGCTGACGGCCCTGCTGGTGGACGAGCAGAGCGCGCGCCTGCTCAGCCGGCTCGCGGCACCGCCGGGCGCCCGGCTGGTCGACATCACGCGGGTGCCCGACCCGGCCGGGCCGGCTGAGACGGCTGAGACGGCTGAGACGGCTGATGAGAACTCCGTCGACGAGAACCCGGCCGACGAGTTCGCGGTGATCCAGTACACGTCCGGGAGCACCTCGGCACCCAAGGGTGTCGCGCTGACCGCCGACAACGTCCTGGCCGGCCTGGCCGCCATCGACGGCGGCCTGGGCCTGACCGACGCCGACGAGATCGGCATCTGGTCGCCGCTGTTCCACGACATGAGCCTGTTCGGCACGCTCGCGCACCTGGCCAGGGGGTGCTCGGTCCATCTCTGGCGCACCACCGACTTCATCCGCGACACCCGTGGCTGGCTGGCCGCCGCGGCGGCGTCCGGCGCCACCGTGCTGCCCATGCCCAACTTCGCCTACCAGCGCCTGGTCGACACGGTCGAGGCCGACGGGGTTCCCGACGGGCTCGACCTGTCCGGCTGGCGGCTGGCCTGCAACGGCTCCGAGCCCGTGCAGTGGTCGACGCTGGAGGCGTTCAACCGGGTGTTCGGCCCCTGCGGGTTCCGGCCCGAGGCGATGCTGCCGTCCTACGGCATGGCCGAGGCCACGCTCGTCATCAGCCTGGCGGCGCTGGCGGAGCGGCCGTGGCACCTCAGCGTCGACCGGTTCGCCCTCGCGCCGGGCGACCGGGCCGTCCATGTCACCCCGGGTGCCGCGTGCGCCCGCCAGGTCGTCTCCTGCGGCACGGCGGCGCCGGGCATCGCCGTCCGGGTCGACGCCCCGGCCCCCGGGCGGGTCGGCGAGATACAGGTCCGCGGCGCGGCCGTGATGGGCGGCTACCTCGGGCTGCCCGCCGAGCGGCAGCCCTTCACCGCCGACGGCTGGCTGCGTACCGGCGACCTCGGCTTCGAGGCCGAGGACGAGCTGTTCGTGGTCGGACGCCTGAAGGACATGGCGGTCATCCGCGGCCAGAACTACTACGCCGAGGACGTCGAACAGATCGCGCGTCGCGTCCAGGGCTTCGACGTCCGGGTCTGCGCCGCCCTGCAGGCCGGGGACGGCGACGTCGAGCACATCGCGGTGTTGGTCGAGACGCCGCTCGCAGGCGCGGCGGCCACCGTCCTGGTGAACGCCGTCGAGGCGGCCATCGCCGCCGAGCTCGGCCCCGCGGTGGCGTCCGTGCATCCCGTGCCCGTCCGCTCCATCCCGCGCACCAGCTCCGGCAAGGTGCGCCGCCACGCCGCCAGGGCCCTCTACCGGAGCACGGCAGAGGCCACCGGAAAGCCGTAAGGGCTACCAGAAGACCCGTGAAGGACGCCTCATGAGTACGCGGACCGTCGAGGACGCGGTGGCCACCGCCCTGGCCAACCGGCTGCAGATGGACAAGGCCGACATCGACCTCGATCTCCCCATGCACCTGCTGCCGAGGATCGAGTCGGTGGTGATCCTCAGCGTGGTGGTGGATCTTGAGGATGTTCTGGGGGTGACGATCCCCGACGACGTCCCGTTCGAGGCGGTCACCGCACGTGACCTCGCCGCGCTCGTCCAGGAGCTCATGTGACTCGTCAGGGGCCTCGGGTGAGCCGCCGCTTCGAGCCGACCCCGCCGGATCTGGCGGTCTTCGACACCACCCTCGCCGACGCGGCCACCGTGCTGCGCACCGACGAGGCCGGGGTCGCCGCCCTCGGCCTGCGGCAGGTCGACGGCCTGCTCGACTACACCGACGTCGCCAACGCGGGGCTGCACTCGGGCACCGGCGCCACCGTGCCCGAGCTGGCCAGGCGGCTGCTCATGCGGTTCGTGGCGGCCGAGCCCGACGACTGGTTCGCCCCCGCGGACTGGACGGTCGCGGTACACCGGGCGGCCAGCGACGAGACCTTCCATGTGGCGGTCCCGGACCTGGGCGCCGAGGGCGTCGAACTCCTGGCCGACGGCCCGACCGGCAGCCCGACCGGCAGCCCGACCGGCAGCCCGACCGGCAGCCCGACCGGCAGCCCGACCGGCAGCTCGGCCGACAGCTCGGCCGACAGCCCGACCGACAGCCCGACCGACGGCCCGGCCGACGGCCCGACCAGCAGCTCGGCCGACGGCCCGACCGGCGGCTCGACCGGTGGCCCGGCCGGTGGCCTGCCGCTGCCGATCGTCACCGAAGGTCATCAGAGCAGTCCGTACCAGGTGCGCGTCCGGCTCACCGGCGAGTACTACGACGTCACCGACCGCCGGATCCGCGCGGCGTTCGACGACGTCCTCGACGCCCTGGACACCGGCGCGGTGCGTTACCAGGCGATCGCCGAACCGCTGCGCGCCGACCACCGGCGGTCCTGGGAGCTGGGCGTCGCCGACTGCGTCGTGGCGGGGCGGGTCCTCGCCGACCGGCTGCGGGCCGAGGGGTTCCGGGCGCGGGCCCGCCGCGGCTTCCTGCTCGGTCTCGTCGGCAACGACCACGGCTGGTGCGAGGTCCACCTCGACGGCCGGTGGCGCGCACTGGACCCGGTGTTCGCCCACCTCGCGGCCGAGCACGGCCGTGACGGCGGGGGGCAGTTCCGGGCGGCCTGCCGGGGCAGCCGGTTCAACCGTCTGCTGCCGTGCGCCGTGGCCGAGTCCGCCGCGCTGTTCCTGCGGCCGGCCGGCACGCCCGCCCCGGCGTGGGCCTTCGGCGCCGTGTCCGCACGCCTGCACCAGCTTCACCGGTTGCGTCGGCGCGCCGCCGTCACCTGAGCCCCGAAGAGCCCCGAAGAGCCCTGGAAAGAGCTGAAGAGAGCGGTCATGAAGTCAGACGCGACGGCGGAGTCAGCCGGCAACCGGGCGCCGGCCGGCAACCGGGCGCCGGCCGGCAGCTGGGCCGTCCCGCTCGGCGGGGACGCGCTGTTCACCTGGGACTACGACGCCGGCGCCGAGCAGATGCTGAGCCTGTACTCCCGTGGCAAGCAGCGCCAGTGGGACGCCGAGACGCGGCTGGACTGGGACCATGACGTCGACCCGGACAACCCGCTCGGCCTGCCCGACACGTTCATCTGGATCGCCGGCACGCCGCTGTGGGAGCGTCTGCCGGAGGCGGAGCGGATCACCGTCCGCCGGCACCTGGCGGGCTGGCTCTACTCCCAGTTCCTGCACGGCGAGCAGGGCGCGCTGGTGTGCGCGGCGAAGGTCGTCCAGACCGTGCCGGACATCGCCTCGAAGTTCTACGCCGCCACCCAGGTGATGGACGAGGCCAGGCACGTCGAGGCGTACCAGCGCATGCTGCATGACAAGATCAAGGTGCACTACCCGATCTCCGCCGGGCTGCGCGGCCTGCTTGAGACGACCATCGGTGACAGCCGCTGGGACATCACCTACCTCGGCATGCAGGTGATGATCGAGGGTCTGGCGCTGGCGTCGTTCAGCATCCAGCGGGACCGGATGCGCGACCCGCTGGCGCGGGCGCTCAACGCCTACGTGCTGCAGGACGAGGCGCGCCACGTCGCGTTCGGGCGGCTGGCCCTGCGTGACTACTACAGCCAGCTCAGCACCGCAGAGCTGCGTGAACGCGAGGATTTCGCGGTCGAGGCGTGCTGGGTGCTCAGGGACCGGTTCGCCGGCGAGGACATGTGGCGCAACCTCGACTACGGCGCCGACGAGTGCGTCGCGCTGGCCAACCGCTCACCCGGCCAGCGCGAGTTCCGCCGCCGGCTGTTCACCCGGATCGTCCCGACGTTGAAGGACATCAACCTGTTCGGGCCCAGGATGCGGGAAGCCCTGCGCGAGCTGGGCGTTCTCGGGTTCAGCCGGGTCGACGGAGCCGAGACCTCCGCCGAGGACGAGCGGATCGCCGACGACATCGCCGCGCTGGAGCTTGCCGTCCGGCAGCGGGAGGTGTCCGCGGCCGTGGCCCGCGGCGCCGGATCCGACGACGCCGGCAAGGACGACGCCGGCAAGGACGAGGAACGACCGAAATGACAGAACACACCGAACCGGCCGCGTCCACCGAACTGGCTGAACCAGCCGAAAC
>NZ_CEVIVC010000084.1:4236-5752 GCF_982290645.1 Protofrankia sp. CiP1_Cm_nod4 | reverse complement strand
CGAAACAGGCGCATTGGCCAGAACAGGTGAACCGGGCGAAATGACGGAGGCCACCGACCCGTACGTCCTGTCCACCGAAGCCGGCGCGCGGCTGTTGGCGGGCACGCCGTGGCGGCGGATCGCGGTGCTTGGCGACAGCATCTCGGCCGGCATCCGCGAGGCCGTTCCCGGTTACCAGGACCTGTCCTGGGTGGACCGGATCAGCGCCGTGCTGCGCCGCGTCCACCCCGACCTCGACGAGATCCGGCTGGCCAGGCGCGATCTGACGCTCACCGAGATCCGCCGGACGCAGCTGCGGCCGGCCCTGGACTTCCGGCCCGACCTGCTGTTCCTCTCCGGCGGCGGCAACGACTTCATCAGGCCGGGGTTCGACCCGGCCACCGTGCGCGCCGAGCTGACCGAGATCGTCTCCAGGGTCCGGGCGACCGGCGCCGACGTCCTCACCGTCGGGATGCTCGACATCGGCCAGGCGGGCATCGTCCCCGCGAAACAGGCGATGATGATCAGCAGGGCGACCAGGATCGTCGCCCGGATCACGCGGGAGGTCGCCCAGGAACACGGCGCGATCTTCGTCTCGCTCACCGACCATCCGCTCCGCGCCGACCCCGGCATCTACTGCGGCGACGGGCTGCACCTCAACTGCCGCGGCCAGGCGTTCGAGGCCGCCGAGAAGACGCGCGCGCTCGCCGCCCACCTGGCCGCGAGGAGCGAAGCCGCATGACGGACCTGACGACGTCGCTGCCGCGGGGCCCGTTCGAGTGCGGCCCGGCCGCGTTCGCCGAGGCGGCCGCGGCGGTGGCCGGGCCGCCGGCCGCGCTGTACCGCCGGCTGCTGGTCGAGCAGGAGTCCGAGGCGACGCTGGTAGCCGCCCGCCGGGTGCTCGCAGCCTTCCTGCCGGACGGCACCGGCCCGGACGAGGGCGCGGATCCGGCCGGACGCCCGGACAGCCAGCCGGACAGGAGCCGGGCCGGGCAGCCGGACGAGCGCGCGGCGGCCAGGCGTCCGGACGGGTGGGCGGACGGGCCACTGGACGAGGAGCTGCTGTTCGCCGAGCTGGCCGATGCCCGGGCCGCGATCGTGCGGACCGCCGCGCGGCTGCGCGCCGGCCCGGCCGGGACCGTGGCCACCGTGCTGCGGCAGCGTGCCCCGCTCGCGCTGATCGAGGGCTGCTGGCTCGACACCGTGTCGCAGCCGGCTACCCAGCCCGCCGTGATCGTCAACCGGCTGGGCGCCGAGCGGCTGGAGCTGCTCGGGGACGGCGTGGCCGAGCGCACCCTGGCCGCCCGGCGCCGCCAGCTGCTGGCGGAGCACGGCGTGGAGCTCCCCGACCCGCTGGCCACCGACTTCCTGACCGCGGCACAGGCCCGGCCGCTCACCGTGATGACGGCCGTCTTCTATCTGGCGCTGTCCCGGCTGCCGGCCAGTTTCCTGCCCGAGGTGGTCGGCGCGCACTGCGCCTTCCGGGCGCTGGGCACCGACGCCGCGCTGCTCGGGCCGTCCGGCCCGGCCGGACTCG
>NZ_CEVIVC010000084.1:0-4113 GCF_982290645.1 Protofrankia sp. CiP1_Cm_nod4 | reverse complement strand
CCGCGGGTACGACCCGGTGCCGCTGCTGGCGGAGTACCTGGCGCTCACCGCGTTCTCACCCACCGGGCCGGCCGACCGGGCGCGGCTGCTTGCGGCGGTCCGGCTCGTCGTGCGGCTGGAGAGCGCGCATGTGGCGATGCTCGACGAGCTCGCACGCTGGCACCAGAGCCTGTCGCCGGACGCCGAGGTGGCACTGATCGTCGCCAGGCACGCGCCGTACGCCGGCCGCCAGCACCACCGGGTGCGGATCTCCGGCGTCCCCCTGGACGGCCTGCTCGCCGGCCCGGCGTTCGACGCCGCCGTGTTCGTCCGCCAGCTCCGATCCTCCAGCTACCTCAGGCCACTGCCGACCGGCAGCTGCCCCCTGACCAGGGCGATCAGGTTCGGCGGGCCAATGTTCGGGATCTTCGACGCCGCCGAGGCGCGCACGCTCGAGCGGTGGGCGGCCGCCGTCGCCGCGGGTGAGCCGCCCGGCGCCGACCTGGCCGCCTGCACCGCCGGCGACGATGACGCCGCCGCCTGGCAGCGCGCGCTCGCGTCCGCCGATCCCGGCGACATCGTCGTCGCCGTGCCTCCGGCGCTCGACGAACGCCAGTTCCTGTACCGGCTGGTCAACGTCGAGCGGTTCCCTGGCGTGCTGGCCGCCGCCCACACCCGCGTCGAGCAGGTGCTCGCCCAGGCCGAGGGGATGTTCGAGCTGGGAGCCGCCGGCCGCCACACCGACGCCACCTGGTTCGACTACAGCCCCGCCGCGCTGCGGGAGCGGGTGGAGAGCATCTACTGGACGAAGCTCGTCGGACCCTACCGGCCGCTGGTCGACATCCCGCCCCGGGCAGAGGTGATCAACGGCCAGAAGCGGTTCGCGCTGGGCAACCTCGTCGACGGAGCCTGCACGCACCGGGTCGGCAACACCGGCCGCTTCCACCGCCCCAGCGATGGGCCGCTGTTCGCCCTCTACGCCGACGAGATGGGCCGCGGCGACGTCGCCCGCAACCACCTCACGCTGATCAACCAGGCCCTGGCCAGCATGGGCATCCACCTGCCGCACCTGCGCTCGGAGGAGTTCCGCACCCAGACCGAGCTGCCCGGCCCGACCTACCCGTACGCGACCTACCAGCTCGGCCTGGCGCTGCTCCCGGACTCCCGCTACGAGGAGATCCTCGGCTACCACCTGGGTGTCGAGATGTTCGGCCTCGGCGAGCTGCGGCTGCACGAGACGCAGAAGATGCGCCGTCACGGCTTCGACACCGCCTACGAGGACGTGCACCTGTCCATCGACAACATCTCGGCCGGCCACACCCGCCAGGCGACCGACCTGATCGTCGCCTACCTCGACCACGTCGGACGCACCGGCGGCCCGGCCGCCGTCGAACGGGCCTGGCGCCGGGTGTGGCGCGGCTACGCCTCGTTCGCGTTCTTCGTCGAGCCGCACCTGGCCAGACGCCTGCTGGCGCGGCGGGCCGCCGCATGAGCTCCGACACGAGGATGGCGCGCCGGTGAGCACCCTGGACCCGCGGCTGCTGGCACTGCCGTTCTACGAGCGGCCGCACCGCGAGCTGGCCGAGGCGCTCGGCCGGTTCTGCGACACCCACGCCGGGCTGGCGGCGGCGGCCCGCACCGGCGCGCCGGAGAAGTACGCCGCCCGCGTGCTGCGCGCGCTGGGGGACGCGGGCCTGCTGACACCCGTCGACCTGCGCGCCCTGTGCCTGACCAGGGAGGCCCTGGCCTACACCGAGGACCTGCTCGACTTCGCGTTCTCGATCCAGGAGCTGGCCGCCTGGCCGATCCGGCGCCACGGCACCGACGAGCAGAAGCGGCGCTGGCTGCCCGGCATGGCCCGCGGCGAGCTGGCCGGCGCGTTCGCGCTCTCGGAGGAGCAGGCCGGCTCGGACGTCGCCGCGCTCGCCCTGCGCGCCGTCCCGGACGGGGACGGCGCGGGGTACGTCCTGGACGGGCACAAGACGTGGATCGCCGGCGCCGCGGGCGCCGACGTCTTCTGCGTGGTGGCCCGCACCGGCGACGGCCCGGCCGCGCTGGGCCTGACCGCGCTGCTCGTCCCGGCCGGCACACCGGGCCTGCGGATCGAACCGATCGACATGCTGGCCGAACGCGATATCGCCCGGCTGGAGTTCGACGGCTGCCGGGTCGCGGCCGACGCCGTCCTGGGCGGCCGCGGCGGCGGGTTCGTCGTGGCCATGGAGCTGCTCGAACGCTTCCGCCTCACCGTCGGCGCGGCGGCGCTCGGCTTCGCCCGCCGGGCCGCCGACGCCGCCCTGGCCAGGGCCCGGGGGCGGGCCGCGTACGGCGGGCGGCTGTTCGACCTGCCGACGGTGAAGGCCGGCCTCGCCGACGTCGAGGTGCGGCTGAACGCCGCCGCGCTGCTGGTGGCCAGGGCCGCCTGGGAGGCCGACCGCGGCACCCCGCCGGCCCGGCACGCCAGCATCGCGAAGCTGTACGCCACCGAGGCCGCCCAGCAGGTCGTGGACGCGGCCGTGCAGGTGTTCGGCGCCGCCGGGCTGGTGCGCGACAGCCTGCCGGAGCGGCTGTACCGGCAGATCCGGTCGCTGCGGATCTACGAGGGCGCCTCCGAGGTGCAGCGGCTCGCCATCGCCGACGCCCTGCCGCCGGCCCCGTCGCATGTTCCCCGGGCGGACGCGGGCCCGTCCGCCGAAGACGCCGAAGACGCTGAAAGCGAGTTCTGCTCATGAGGAGTGAGTCCGCGGCGCGGTACCGCTGTGTCGGGATCGGGGCCGGACCGGCCAACCTGAGCCTGGCGGCCCTGCTGCACGGCGACCCGGAGACACCGAACCTGGTCATCGACAGGAAGGCCGCGTTCAGCTGGCACGACGACCAGCTCATCCCCGGGGCGGCCCTGCAGGTGTCGCTGTTCAAGGACCTGGTCAGCCTGTCCGACCCGACCAGTCCGTTCTCGTTCATGGCGTATCTGCACGACCGTGGGCGGATCTACCACTACCTCAACGCGCAGTTCGACAGCGTCCCCCGCGAGGAGTTCCGCAACTACCTGGGCTGGGCCAGCAGCCGCAACGAGAACGTCGTGTTCGGCGAGGAGGCGCGGTCCGTCGACTTCGCCGGCGACACGTTCGCCGTGCGGACCGACCGGCGCACCCTGCTCGCCGACAACGTGGTGGTCGGCGTCGGCACCGCCCCGTGGGTGCCGGCGTTCGCCCGTCCGCACCTGGGCGGCACCCAGTTCCATGTCAGCGAGTTCCGGTCGAGGGCCGTCGGCCTGCGCGACCGGCGGGTGGCGGTGATCGGCGGCGGCCAGTCCGGCGCCGAGGCGTTCCTCGACCTGATCTCCCGGCCGGACGGCGAGCTGCCGCACCGGGTGTCGTGGCTGTCCCGCCGGCGCAACTACTTCCCGCTCGACGACTCGCCGTTCACCAACGAGTTCTACATGCCCTGCCACTCTGACTACTTCGCCGAGCTTGGCCCGAGCGTGCGGGCCGAGGTCAACAGCCAGCAGGTGCTGACCAGCGACGGCATCTCCGAGGCCACCGCCCGGGAGATCTACCAGCGGATCTACGTCCACCGGTTCATCACCGGCGCCCCGCAGCTGACCGGGCTCTACCCCAACCGTGAGGTGGTCAGCGTCGAGCCGTGCTCGCCGGAGGGCTGGAGCATCTCCGTCCGGCACAACGACCCGGCCAGCTGCCTGGAGATCTTCGAAGCGGACATGATCATCTGGGCGACCGGCTTCCGGCCGGCCCGGATGGACTTCCTGGCACCTCTTCAGCCGCGCCTGGAGCGGGAGGACGACGAGTACCGGGTGGACGCCGACTTCGCCGCCCGCTGGGACGGCCCACCCGACCGGAACCTGTTCCTGCAGAACGCCGCCCGCGGGCAGCGCGGTCTGGCCGACCCCAACCTCAGCCTCAACGCCTGGCGCAGCCAGCGCATCGCCGACCGGATCCGCGGCGTCCGCGGCAGGGAGCAGCACCCGGCGTTCATCGAATGGTCGCCCAAGACAGGAGCCCCCTGATGGGCCGAAGGGCGTGCGATCATGGCGAAGCCGCGCGCCCGGAGGCTGCTCTTCCAGAGATGCTGACCATGGACGCCGGGGCCGGGGCCGGGGCCGGCGTCCATGGTCAGCAT
>NZ_CEVIVC010000083.1:19009-22055 GCF_982290645.1 Protofrankia sp. CiP1_Cm_nod4 | reverse complement strand
CCGCGCCGGCGGGGCCGTGGGGCTGGCCGGCTGCGCCGGAGACGCCGTGGTGGCCGGTAGCTGCGCCGGAGAGCCGGGCGCCGCCGGCTCCAGCGATTTCGTGGATGCTCCTGCCCCGTCCGCGGACAGCGTGGACGGGGTGGACGAGGTGCTGGCGGGGGTGTACGGGTCGACGTCCGGCCAGATGGTCGCGGTCGAGGAGGGCACAGTCGAGGGGAGTGCGGACGAGGGGAGTGAGGGCGAAGGGAGCGAGGGCGAGGTGCCGGCCGTGGCCGGCCCGGTGGCCGCTGACGGGCTCGCCGTCAGCGCCGGGTCGACGTCCGGCCAGATGGTCGAGGGAGCCGTGACGCTGGTGGTGACGGGCACCGGGACGGTCACCGGCCCGGTGCCCGCTACCGGGCCGGCTGCCAGCGCCGGGGCAGTGGCCCCCGCCGCAAGGGTGACGCCGAGCGCCACCTCGGCCATGTGGCGCAGGGCTCGGGGCAGGATGCGCCGGGCGGCGGCCGCCGCGGCCCGCCCGCCGCCGCCGGGCAGCGCGGCGAGCGCGGCCAGGACGAACCCCGCGCACAGCCACAGCAGGCAGGCCCACGCGGCGAGGCCGACAACGGTCACCAGCGCGTGTTCGGGATCGGCCGTGACCCAGTCGGGCACCGCCGAGAAGCCGGACGGGAGATCCGCTCGCCCCGGCCCGACCGCGATCAGGATGATCGCCAGTGCCGTCGCGGCGGCCGCTCCCGTCAGGAAGACGAGCACGCGCCGGACGGCTGGCATCGGCAACTCCCGGTGATTCGGGGGCCTGATCCGTCGGCGGCACGGAAAGAATCATCCAGCCGTTGATCCATTGGCCCATTTGATCTTTGGAAAGCTTCGTTTGGGTTCGTTTGCTTGTGTAAACCCCTGAAGGGTTGATGTCAACCTCGGTTGGATGGTTTGCTCGCCGTCCGCGGGTCCGACGGTGTCCGCGGCCGGTGTCCATCATGATCGCCGTGTGCCCGCGTCCAGCGCTCGCCGCAGGCCCGCTCCCACTGGCTGGACACGCGGGAGCGGTCCATGCCACCCTGCTGGGGCACCGGTCATGGGGTGCGGACACCGTCCATGACCGCTGCGTGGTGCATGCCCCAGGCAGGCAGGGTGGGCCGTCACGCGCTTTTCGGTCAGGCAGGCGTATACCGGCGGCACGTTCGCGTGGATCGTCTCCGGCGGCCGGTGCCCGCCAACGGATACCGCCGCCTGTATGGCTACACATGGTTACATGGCTGGCGATGGCTGGCGTTCCGGGCCGTATCCGCTGCCGCCGCGCCGCGCGTCCGGCTGCGCCGCTCCGGCGGTTGCCGGCCGGACGCCCAGCGGCCGGCCGGAGCTCGGGCCCGCGCATGGGCAGGCGCCCGCGGCGGCGTCCGGGAGCGAAGAGGGAGGGACGGGTGCGCTGGGAGGCGCTTTTCGCCGATCTTGAGACGCAGTGGGAGGCGGCCGAGGCGGCCGAGCTCGACGCCGAGCTCATCGACAGGAGCCGGCGCGAGGCCGGGTACCTGCGTCTGATCGACCGGCTGCGGCCGGCGATCGGCTCGTCGTTGCGGGTGGGCGTCGAGGTTGTCGGGCGGGAGTCCGACAGCGTCCTGACCGGATGGCTCACCGCGCTGGGGGTGGACTGGATGCTGCTGCGGGAGCCGGCGGCCCACGAGGCGCTGGTGCCGTTACACCGCGTGCTGTGGGTGCATGGCCTGGCCGCGCTGTCGGCGCATCCCGGCCACGAGGGCCCGCTGGCGGTCCGGCTGGATCTGCGTTATGTCCTGCGGGGTGTGGCGCGGGACCGTTCACCGTGCGTGGCCGTGCTGGCGGACGGCACCCCGGTGCGGGGCACTGTCGACCGGGTCGGGGCGGACTTCGTCGAAGTGGCCGAGCATCTGGACGACGAGTTCCGCAGGGCACGGTCGGTACGCGCGGTGCGGACCATCCCACTGGCCGCGATCGGCTTCGTCCGCCGGACCGTGTGAGCCGCTGCCGCGCCAGGACGCTGTCACGCAGGACAGGGCGCTGTCGCGCAGGACGCTGTCGCAGGAAAGGCTGTTGGCGCTCCCGGAGCGCTGACGACGTCATGGCGTGCTTCTTCGCGCTACGGGATTCCCACCGATGAAGTGGCGGTCGCGGCGGCGGCGCTCCGGCCGGGCCGGGGTTTCGGCGGCCGGGGCCGTAGCGCTGGTCCGGCGGCGCCGATCTGGCGGGACGGGCCGGGAACCGGTCCGGGCGATCCAGGCCGGGCCTGCTTCCGGCCCCGGTCAGCCGTGCAGGCCGGGGAACTCCTCGTCCGGCAGCGTCTCACCGCGGCCGAGGGGGTTGGCGAGCACGAAGGCGCGGGTCTGCTCGTATGCCCGCTGGATGTATCCCTCAAGCTCGCTGCGTTCGACTCGCCACTGTCCGCGTCCGCCGATCTTTATGGCGGGGAGTTCACCCGAGCGGACCAGCGCGTACGTCTGGCTTGACGAGATGTTGAGGATCTCCGCCACATCGCTGAGCTGAAGGAAACGCTCGTTCATCGGCCTGTCTCCCTGGCGATGGATGGGTCGTGTCTCCTGTGTATCAGAGTCGCAGGTCCAAATCGCCTGTGAATGCCTCCGCTTGTGGATAACAGGTGCTGTTCGCCTTGGGCTCCAGGGCTCCAGGGCTCCGCCACCACGGCGTCGCGGGCCTCTGGTCGCGGTCCGTCAGCGGACTTGGGCCGCGCTGCCGGGTGCCGCGGCGGCGGACGGCGTCGATCACGGAACCCGGGCCCCACCGGGGAGGCCCGGCAGGGCCGCTGCCGCGCCGCCGCGCGGCATGTTCGAGGACCTCTGCCAGGGGCCCGGAGCACGACGCCCCAGGGGCGGCGGTCCGGGGACGGGGCACGGCCCGGGAACGGCACCGCTCGGGACGGTGCTGTCCCCGGGCGCTGCCGTCCGGAGGCGGCGGCCGAGGACGGCAGCCCCAACGCGGTGATCGTCAAGTGGTGACGTGGGGCCGCGGATTGGGGTGTGTTGATCGGGAAGTGGCGGTCGGAAGAGGTGGTGAT
>NZ_CEVIVC010000083.1:13469-18677 GCF_982290645.1 Protofrankia sp. CiP1_Cm_nod4 | reverse complement strand
GGCCAGGAGGGACACAAGCTACAGGAGGTCCGCCGGTGACCGACCTCACCCCCGCTGTCGCGGTCTCGGAGAAGCCGGCTGCCCCACCGTCACCGCCGACAGCACCGTCGCCGCCGGCCCGCCGGCTCACCCCGCCGCGCTGGCGGGACTCCCGTCTGCTGGTGGGCGTCCTGCTGGTACTGGTGTCGGTCGTGGTGGGCGCCCGCCTGTTCGCGACCGCCGATGGCAGCCAGGACTGGGTGGTGGCGGCCGCGGACCTCCCGGCCGGGCATGTCGTGGCCGCCGCCGATCTCACCACGGCCTCGGCCTACCTGCGCTCGGCGACCGCGAGCCGTTACTTCCCGGGTGGGCGCCGGTCGGAGCTGGTGGGGACGATGCTCGCCCGTCCGGTGTCCGCCGGGGAGCTGCTCAGCGGCGCTGACTTCGTGCGTGACGACGTACGCCCGACTCGGCTGGTCTCGATCGTCGTCAAGGACGGCAGAGCCCCCGCGCTCACCCCGGGCGATCACGTGGACGTCTTCGTCCTACAACGGTCGGGCCCGGCGGGTGCCGGTGCCGCCACCGGCGCCGCCACCGGCGCGGGCACCGGCGCTGGCACACCGGGCACGGCGGGCGCGGGCGCGGCGCAGGCCGCCGGCCAGGTGCCGGTGGTGCAGACCGGCAGCGCCGGCACGGAGGTGCTGGTGCTGCACGATGTCGAGTTCGTCGCGCGGACGACGCTGGCGGCGGGCTCGTACGCGCTGACGCTGCGGGTGCCGGTGGAGCTCGCCATCAACGTGGTGGCGGCGTCCCAGAGTGAACGGGTGGACGTCGTCAAGCTTGAGCGCGGTTCCCGGGGTGAGGTCGGCGGGCCGGGTCCGAGCGCTGTGCCGGGGTTCGGGCAATGAGCCTGCCGATCCTGACCGCGGTGACCAACTCGGTCGTCGAGTCCGGGCTTGTCACGGCGTTCGACCGCCGTGATCTCGGGGTGACGGTGGTCCGCCGGTGTGTCGACCTGCCCGATCTGCTCGCGGCGGCGACGACGGGCGCGGCGCGGGCCGCGCTGCTCTCGGCGGACCTGCGCCGCCTGGACCGGGACGCGCTGACCCGGCTGGCCGTGGCCGGGGTCGCGGCGGTCGGCCTGATCACCCCCGGGGACGAGGACGGCGAGCGCCGGCTGCGCCAGCTCGGTGTCGCGGCGGTGATCACGACCGACGCGACGGCCGAGATCGTGGCGTCGGCGGTGGTGGAAGCGGTCCGGGCGCTCACCGGCACCGATCATGTCGCCGGCCTGCTGCCCGCCGCGTACAGCAGACCGGCGCCCGGTTTCGCGACGTTGACGCCGGTGGCCGACCAGCCGCCGCCCGATGCTCTCGCCGAGCCCGGCGACGGCCGGGTGATCGCCGTGTGGGGCCCGACCGGCGCCCCGGGCCGCACCACCGTGGCCCTGGGGGTGGCGGCGGAGCTCGCCGCCATGGGCATGCCGACGCTGCTCGTCGACGCCGACGTCTACGGCGGGGCGATCGGGCAGCTGGTGGGGCTGCTGGAGGAGGCGCCCGGCCTGGCCGCCGCCGCCCGGGCGGCCAACCAGGGGGTTCTCGACGTCCCCCGGCTGGCGCTGCTGTGCCGGGATCTGGGTGGGGGGCTGCGCATCCTGCCGGGTATCGCCCGTCCGTCGCGGTGGCCGGAGCTGCGTCCGGCCTCGGTGGAGGTCGTGCTCGCGCTGGCGCGGCGGCTGGCGAGCTTCGTCGTCGTCGACTGCGGTTTCTGCCTGGAGATGGACGAGGAGCTGTCGTTCGACACGTCCGCGCCGCGGCGCAACGGCGTGACCCAGGTGGTGCTCGCCGCGGCCGACAGCATCCTGGCCGTGGCAAGCGCGGAGCCGGTCGGGCTGGTGCGTTTCGTGCGTGGGCTGACGGACCTGCGCGAGGCCGTGCCCGGTGCGGATCCGTGGGTCGTGGTGAACCGGCTGCGCGCCTCGGCGGTCGGGAAGGACGCCCGCCGGGAGGTCGCCAGGGCGATGGTGCGCCATGTCGGTATGGAGCCGGTGGCCGCGATACCGCTCGACGTCGCGGCGATGGACAGCGCGCAGGCCGCCGGCCAGCTGTTGCGGGATGTGGCCCCGACGTCGCCGGCCAGGCTGGCGATCAGCGAGCTGGCCGCGCGGGTGGCGGGGCGTCCGGTGCGGGGCCGCCGCCGGCGCTCGCCCGTTCACCGTTGACGGCTCGCGGGCGCGGGCCGCGCCGGGCTTCGGCCCGGGGGCGGGGGGAGCGGCTGCCCTGACGGCCCGCGGGCGCGGGCCGCGCCGGAGCGTGCCCGACGGATGTTCGACCGCGCGGGCGGCGCCTGGACGGCCGGCACCTGTCAGCACGCCGTGCATCGTGCACGGAATGTGATCATATAAGGACGATTTGTAGTGATCTGTGCGTACGAGCCGTGCGGGCGGCTGGGGCCGGCCGCACGGACGAGGCTGCGCGGGCCGCGGGCCGACGGGTCGCGCCCGGCTTCGGACGCTTTTTGATCTAGTATGACTTGTCCCGCTAATTTTATACGAAGAGTAACCGATCCGGGCGACCTTCCTCTGCCGGGAATGCCGTTTTTACAAGCAAATCTTCCTCTAACCAGCCAGCGGAACGGTTACGGACTGCGGTTCCGGGGCAGCCTGTCTGAGTGACTGATCGTAGAGAAAAGATAGCTGTTAGCAATCATCATGCTGTTCGCAGCGTGGCGCCGGTGCCGCTCGGGTGGATTTCACTTCTGGCGAGGGGAGAGATCTTACGGGAAGTAACCATGGTGACGATCAGATGACTAATTGCATTAATCAAATGTAGCTATCCTTTTCGGGTAACGTTCAGTTAGTGTGAGCACCTGCGTCACCGCAGTGGTGGGGCAGTGGTGGGAGCGATAAATGATCACCAAGTGCTCTGTTGAGGTGGACGGGGGGTGTATCGGATGAGTCGGGAGTACGCGAAGGCCGTGGGAGCTCGTCTCCGGGCCATACGGATCCAGCAGGGGTTGTCCCTGCAAGGTGTGGAGCAGAAGTCACGCGGGCGCTGGAAGACCGCGGCGGTTGGCTCCTACGAGCGTGGCGACCGGATGATCAGCGTTCACCAGCTCTCGGAACTCGCCGCGTTCTACGGCGTTCCGGTCTCGGCGCTGCTGCCGGAGGAGGAGGCGCTACCTCCTCGCGAGCACCGGCACCGCACCGTCCTCAACCTGAAGAAACTCGCTGAGGCGCCACCGGACTCGTCCGCGCTGGTGCGCCGGTGGGTGGCGCAGATACAGCGCCAGCGGGACGACTACGCCGGACAGGTCCTCTCCATCCGGGACGGCGACCTGAGGGCGTTGGCCCTTCTGCACGACACCACTCCGCAGGAGTTCTCCGAACGGCTGCGGGGGTGGGGCGTGCTGGAGACGAATTTCGGCGAGGAGGAGGTTCCCGAGTAGGGCGTTGCCGCGCCGGCCGCCCTGACTCCGCCCTGACTCCGCCCTGGACGGTGCCGGTCGTCCCCTGGGGACGGTGCCGGTCGGCTCCAGGACGGTGTCGGTTCCTGGGCAGCGTTGGTTCCTGGCGTGCCGCATGCTGGGAAGGCGCGGTGGCCAGCCACGAGAACGTGCGCGGCGGGCCAGAGGTGTGTACCGCTGCCGCCGGCATGGTCCCTGTCGCTGGCGGCGGGGGCATGTACCGGGGGGTTGTGACGCACAGCAGGTTGTGACGCGCAGCAGGAGGTGGCTGATGGCTGGCAGCAGGGTTCCCCGCCGCGGACTGGTACTGGGCGCCGGGGGGGTGCTCGGGTCGGCGTGGATGATCGGTGCCCTGAGCGCCTACGAGGAAGCGGCCGGCGTCGACGTCCGCGACATGGACATGACCGTCGGTACCTCGGCCGGAGCGGTGCTGGCGGCTCTGATCGGCCTTGGCACGAGCGTCGAAACAATGGTCAACTCCGAATACGGCGAGCCGTTGTTCGGCGATCCGGTCCTCGACTACACCCGCCTCGGTTCGGCTCTCCCGCCGCGGCCGCGGATGCGCATCGGCTCGCGTCGGCTGCTCGCCACCTCGGCCCTGCACCCACGCCGGGTGACCCCGCTGGTGGCCCTGGTCTCCCTGCTCCCGCAGGGCCGCGGGACGCTGGCCGCCGTCGGCGACCTGGTGTCCTCCGTGGGCGCCACCGTGACCACCTGGCCGACTCCCGCGCCGTTGTGGATCGTCGCGATGGACTACGACACCGGGACACGGGTCGTGTTCGGCTCGCCGGACGCGCCCCGGGCGTCGATCGCCGAGGCCGTGATGGCGTCGTGCGCGATCCCGTCATGGTACGCGCCCGTCGTTATCGACGGGCAGCCCTATGTGGACGGTGGGACGCGGTCGCCAACATCGGTGGACCTGCTCGTCGACGCCGGTCTCGACGAGGTCGTGGTGCTCGCGCCCGCCTGCTCGTTAGGCTTCGACCAGCCCCGGGGCGCGCTGGCCCGGCTCGAACGCCAGATGCGGCGGCTGGCGACCAGGGTGCTGATCCGGGAGACCGAACTGCTGCGGGCCACCGGGACGAAGGTCACGGTGATCTGCCCGGGGCCGGAGGATCTGGAGATCATCGGCGGTAACGTCATGGATCTCAGCCGCCGGCAGGAGGTTTTCCAGACCTCGCTGCGGACGAGCGCGGCGGCGCTGGCGGAGGCCGGCATCGGGACGCCGTCCACGGGCACGCCGTCCACGGCCTCACCAACGGCATCCGTGCCCACGGCCTCGTCCGGCGCCGACGGCCGTCTGGCGGCCGCTGGCTGACCCGTCCGGCCCTCGTGCGTCGGCCGTCCTGGCGGCTGGCTCCGTGTGCCCAGCGTGCGGGCCGTCGAGCGCCGCACGGCACACTGGCAGCGTGCGTGTCTACCTGCCGTCGACGCTGTCGGCCGCCCGGCGTGTCCTCGCGGACCGGGCGGTCCCGGCGGGGCTCGGCTTCGCGGTCACCCCCGCCGTCCGGGAGTGGTATGCCCACTCCGACATCGAGGAGATGGAGTACGCGCTCCTGCTCGACGCGGCCCGCGCCAGCCTGCGGCTGCTCGACGTCGACCCGGGCGCGCCCCGCCGGCGGGTGGTCCTCGCAGTGGACGTGGACGACTCCGGCCTGCGGATCCGCAACGACCTCGACCGGGGCGTCGTCGAGATCGGCGGCCCGGTGCCCCTGGCCGCCGTCGCCGCCGTCCACGTGGACGCCGTCGACGCCGTCGCCGCCG
>NZ_CEVIVC010000083.1:9757-13441 GCF_982290645.1 Protofrankia sp. CiP1_Cm_nod4 | reverse complement strand
GGCGGCCGACCTCGGCAGCGATGACGCGGCGTTCGTGGTGGACACCGCCGACGGCTACGAACTGCTCTGGTACGCCACCCAGGAGCTGGCGGACCTCGTCTGACGCCTGTGGGCGGCCCGGGCACAGGCCCGGCGCCCGGCCCGGCACCCGAACCGGGACCTGACAGAGCGCGGACAACAGCGGACGGCGGCCGCCCGAGGCGCGAACATATTCCTGCGCGTCGCGGACGGCCGCGGGCCGCCTGGTCTGGGAGCGTTCCAGGAGGGGCGCCGCGGGCTGGCCGGCCCGCCCCTCGAGCGTCCCGGCGCGGTGTTTCCAATGCTCGGTTTCCAGCGCTTCGGAGGGTGGGTTGGGATGGATGCCGTCGCTGTCGTCCCGGAACCGGTCAACGAGCCGGTCCGCGCCTATGCCCCGGGCAGCCCGCAGCGCGCCAGCCTGCGGGCGGCGCTGGAGCGGCTGGCGGGGGAGCGCGCCGAACTGCCGCTGGTGATCGCCGGGAGGGAGCGCCCGGGCGCCGGCGAGCCGTTCGAGGTGGTCGCCCCGCACCGGCACGAGCTGGTGCTGGGCGCGGGCCGGGCGGCGGCGCCCGGCGACGTCGCCGCCGCGGTGGACGCGGCGCTGGCCGCGGCGCCCGGCTGGCGGGCGCTGTCCCAGGACGACCGGGCCGCGGTGTTCCTGCGGGCGGCCGACCTGCTGGCCGGGCGCTGGCGGGACACCCTCAACGCCGCGACCATGCTCGGGCAGAGCAAGAGCTGCTACCAGGCGGAGATCGACGCGGCCTGCGAGCTGATCGACTTCTGGCGTTTCAACGTCGCCGCCGCCCGTGGGATCGTCGCCGGGCAGCCGCTCTCGGCGCCCGGCACGTGGAACCGCATGGACTACCGTCCCCTGGAGGGGTTCGTCCTCGCGGTGACGCCGTTCAACTTCACCTCGATCGCGGCGAACCTGCCGACCGCTCCGGCGATCATGGGCAACACGGTGGTCTGGAAGCCGGGCCCCACCCAGCAGCTCGCCGCCCAGCACACCATGTCGCTGCTGGCGGCGGCGGGCCTCCCACCAGGGGTGATCAACATGGTCACCGGGGACGGCGCGGCCGTCTCGGCGGTGGCGCTGCGGCACCGGGAGCTCGCCGGGGTGCACTTCACCGGGTCGACGGCGACTTTCCGGACGATGTGGCGGACGGTGGCCGAGGGGATCGACGGCTACCGGGACTACCCGCGGCTGGTCGGCGAGACCGGCGGGAAGAACTTCGTCGTCGCCCACCCCAGCGCCGGCCCGGACGCGCTCGTCGTCGCGCTGGTCCGGGGTGCCTTCGAGTACCAGGGGCAGAAGTGCTCGGCGGCGTCCCGCGCCTACCTGCCCGCCTCGCTGTGGCGGTCGGGTCTTCGTGACCAGCTGGTCACGCAGACCGCGGCGCTGACCTACGGTGACGTGTCCGACCTGAGCCTCTTCGGCGGGGCGGTGATCGACCGGCGGGCCTTCGACCGGCTGTCGGCCCTGCTCGCGCGGCTGCGCGCGGACCCGGACGTGTCGGTGCTCGTCGGTGGCGGCGCCGACGACCGGACCGGATTCTTCGTGGAACCGACGGTCGTCGTGTGCGCCGATCCCGCACACGAGGTGTTCACGTCCGAGTACTTCGGGCCGGTACTCGCCGTGCATATCTACGACGATGCTCCGGGACGGCCCGGTTCGGACGCTTTTACCACAGCATTGCGGGATGTCACGGACTTCTCGCCCTACGGGCTGACCGGCGCGGTTTTCGGCCGGGATCGCCGCGCGCTCGCCACCGCTACCGAGGCGCTACGGTACAGCGCCGGAAACTTCTACATCAACGACAAACCGACCGGCGCGGTGGTGGGCCAGCAGCCGTTCGGCGGATCGCGGGCGAGCGGCACCAATGACAAGGCCGGCTCCGCGCTGAATCTGCTGCGATGGGTCTCCCCGCGGGCACTGAAGGAGACGTTCGACCCACCGCGACAGGTCGCCTACCCGCACATGGGCTGAGCTCCTCACCAGGGCCCTTGCCAGGGCCTCCTACCAGGACCTCCGCGCCAGAACCTCTCGCCGGGACCGCTGCCCCGGGCCGACGCGCCGCGGGGCCCGAGGCGGCGTGCCGACCTGGACGCCATGCTATCCGCTTGCGGCCCGCATCCGGTGGCATCGTGCTGTTTTACGACCGACAGTGCTGTTTGGCAGTTGACAGGACTGTTTGGCAGTTGACATGGCTGTTCCGGCCATGGCGGACACTCGGACCACACCGTCGCCCGTTGGTCGTCCGGTTGGAACTGGACGTTCGGAACACGGCTGTGGAATGGTTCGATACCGGACCGTCCCGGGGGATGTTCCGGCCGGGGCCGTCGGCGAGCGTACCCGGCGTGACCGGGCGCGTGGACAGCCGCCATGCGCCTATTGGTTTGCCGCCACCCGGAAAGATCGCGACCGCGCTTCGCGATACTTTTGTGATGGATTCAGGGTGCGCCCGGCGCACCCACGGAGGACTTTCGTGGCCATGATGGGAACCCAGGATGATGCCGGAGGCTGCCACCCGTACCGGTGCGGATCCCCGCGGCGCGCACCGCGGGAAGGAGGCTGATCACCCGTGCTCTACCTCGCCGGCCAGATTCTGGTGCTCATGGCGGCGGCGCTGGCTGTTGGTGCACTGCTGACCTGGGTGTTCCTCCTCGGCCCCGTACATCGCCGGGTCGAGGAGATACGGCGTGCCACCGCCCTGCCCGCCCCCGGCACCGGGCCGCTGCCCGTTGTGACGCCGCCGGCAGGCAGGCCCGCTCCGGCAGGCACGCCCGACGCGCGGCCCGCCGGCCCGTCCGGTCCGCCGGCGGCCGGCGGTGACGCCCTCCGTCCCGCGTCCCGCGTACGGGACGACGATCCGGGCGACGGCGGCCCGGGCGACGGCGGCCCGGACACCGCCGGGGCCGGACCATCGGCTGTCGGCGCCGGGACCGGTTCCGTTCCGCCCGCGCGTGCGGGCACGCGGTCATCGGGCCAGCGGGACGACCACCAGCCGAATGATCACCAGTGGGACGATCGCCAGCAGGACGATCATCGGAGGGACGATCATCAGCGGGACGAGTGGCTGCTGGAGAAGGCGGCGCTCACGGCCCGGCTGGCCACCGCCGAGCGGCAGGCGGCCGAGTCCGAACAGCGGGTCACCGCCGCCGAGGGGCAGGCCGCTGTCGCCGGTCACCGGGTGTGGATGCTCGAGGAGGCCCTCGCCCGGGCCGAGGAGCCGGGCGAGCCCGACGACGCGGTGCCGTCGGACGCCGAGAACGTCCAGGCGCTCGCGGCCGAGGCCGTGCGGCTGCGCAGGCAGCTCGCCGAGGCCGAGGAGCGCTCCGCGAAGTTCTCCTCCCGGCTGGCGATGGCGCGTACCGAGGCCGAGGAGGCCCAGCGCCAGGTCGCGACCCTGACGACGAGGCTTGATCGCCACCAGGCCGAGTGGGCCGCCGAGAAGGTCCGGCTGCTCGCCCAGATGAGTGGCGGCGAACAGGCCTCGGCCGTGTCCGAGCACACACGCACCGCCCGCGTCGAACTGGATCTCCCGGATCCCGGCCACCCCATCGAATCCGCCCGCGGGGCTGCCACCCGGCCGGATGTTCCGGCCACCCTCGAGCCGGCCACCCTCGAGCCGGCCACCCTCGAGCCGGCTGCCCTCGAGCCGGCTG
>NZ_CEVIVC010000083.1:0-9348 GCF_982290645.1 Protofrankia sp. CiP1_Cm_nod4 | reverse complement strand
TCGGTGAGGACACCGTGGTGGCGGGCCAGCCGGATACCGGCGCTGCCGGCGGGCAGCCCACCCACGCGGAGGCCGGTGGGCCGGCCGCTGGCGTGGCGGAGGACCTCGACAACGCCGATCTCCGTGACGTCTGGGAGGCCCGCGAGGCCCGGGAGGGCCAGTCCTCCGCACTCCCCGATGGCCGCGGCCCCAGCGGTCGGCGAAGTCGCGATCATGTTTTTTTCGCGCTGCCGGCGGCGGAGGAGCCCGAGTTCCTCGAGGAGGATCCGGCTGTCGCCGCGGTTGTGCCGGTGCTCACCGCCCGGCCCGTCCCGGGCGCCCAGCCGGATCGTCGTTCCCCGGGCACAGCGCCCGTGGGCGCGGCATCCGGGGCCTCGGCACATGCGGGCCCGGTGCCCGCGGGGGCGTCGGCCACTCCGGGTAGCTCCTCCGGCGCAGCCATGGGCGCTTCGCCCGCCGCGTTGCCGGGTTCAGTGGCGCTGGCCGGGCTGACCTCGCTGTCCGGTTCCTCCGGCCCCGGTAGCGGCTCCGGCCCCCTCCCGCCGCCCGCCGCGGTGCAGGGCGCCCGCCGGGACAATCTCAAGGAGATCGTCGGGATCGGCCCAGTCGTGGAGGCACGGCTGCACGCGCTCGGCATCGTCAGCTTCCGCCAGCTCGCCGATCTCAACGAGGACGGGGTCAGCTGGCTCGGCAGCGTCCTGGAGGGTTTCGGCGACCGGATCGTCTCGGACGACTGGGTGGGCCAGGCCGGTTCCCTCCACGAACGCCACCACCGCGGCCGGGTCTGACCGCCGGACCAGGTAGCGCGGACCAGGTAGCGCGGACCAGCGTCCGCGGTCGCCCGGGCCGGGCGGATATGCGGTCGTCCAGGGGCAGGGACTGATCGAAATGTTACTGTCCGTCACTGAATGTCCGACCGCCGCCGGGTGTGGCAGGGGCGTCCACGGGCTGTCCGCGGCGTCCTGCGAAGCCATCCCGGGCGCGGCGGGCAGCCGATTCCGGTGCGTCCGCGCCGCCGCTGGCCGGTGGTGGCACCGACCGGCCGGGTGCGCTGGTCATGAATATGGCTACGGGCCGGTTCCGAGTACCGGTCGCTGATATTTCTGATCGGTATCAGAATTGATATCGAATGATTTATGGAAATTCTGACAATCCGTTCCCGTGGACGTTTCTCGGGCCTGGGCCGGGCGGTCCCGTGGGTGCCGCTCCGTGGGCCGGCGGATGATCCTGTTTCTTTCGGGGCGAGCGGGTTCGCATGTCAACCGGTATCGGTCGCGCATACGCCACGGTGGCGGCCCGCTCGTCACGGTTCCGGCAGCCGGCCGCGCGAGCGACGAGCCAGCGTGTTTCCCACCGGTTACGACCGCGTCCCGTGAACGCCGGACGGGCCGCTGCCGCCGCGATGCGCGCGGATATGGCCCGACGCTGGCGCCAGTTCCACCGGGGAGTGGTTGCCGGGATTTTCCGGCCGGGCCGGTGGAGCGTCCTCCCCGGTCCGCGGCCACCTGGCGGCCGGGGGCCGTTCCGGCTGTTTTCCCGAATGTCGCGACAGCGGGCCGGCCATTTTCCCGCCCGGCGCCCGGCCAGCCGGGTGATGGATGCGGAGAGTAACGGATGTTCGCCTGGGCATGTGATCGTTTTCTGCCGCCGTTGGGCTCCCCGTGGCCCGATGTGGGTGGACCGCAACGGCCATGCGAATATTGTCGCCGGGCGTCCACCTCCCTCCAGCCGAAGGCGATGCGATCTTGTTATCGCGCTGCCGGGGCCAGGGGGAGAACGGCCGAAGGTGGTGTGATCTTGCTTTTGCGCCGCCGGTGGGCAGCGGAGTGGTACAAGCCGAAGGTGGTCCGATCGTGATTTTTCGGACGACCGGCGAGCGGAGGGGCACGGTGTCGACTGCTTGATCGGACGCGACCTGATTTCTATGTTTCGTAGTATTTGTCCGGCTGACAACACTCCGAACGCATAACCAGGGGGGATCGGTCTTCCGTGGCGGCACGTGGTGACTGGATGGACGCCGCCTCTCTCATCGAGGGTGAAGTGCGCGAACTCGTCCGGCGCCATTCCCTCGACCCGGTCGAGGAGCCCGTCCGCATACGCCAGCTCGTCGAGGACGTCCTCAGCGAATATGAGGAACGCGCGCTCACCAGCGATCTGCCGCCGATTGTCGACCGCTCCACCACCGCCCGGCTCGTCCACGACGCGGTCGCCGGATTCGGGGCGCTGCAGCGCCACCTCGACGACCCGGCAGTGGAAGAAATCTGGATCAACGAGCCCGGCCGGGTGTTCGTCGCCCGTAACGGGCGCAGCGAGCTGACCACGACGATCCTGACCGCCGACGGCGTCGCGGACCTCGTCGAACGGATGCTGAAGAGCTCCGGGCGGCGGGTGGACCTCTCCACCCCCTTCGTGGACGCCATGCTGCCGGACGGCTCGCGCCTGCACGTGGTCATCCCCGATGTCACCCGGGCCCACTGGTCGGTCAACATCCGCAAGTTCGTCCTGTCCGCGGCCAGCCTGGACGAGCTGGTCGCCCTGTCCACGATCACCGCGCCGGCCGCGGCCTTCCTGGAGGCCGCCGTCGCGTCCGGGCTGAACATCATCGTCGCCGGTGGGACGCAGGCGGGGAAGACGACGATGCTCAACTGCCTGGGCTCGGCGATGCCCGGGCGGGAGCGGGTCATCTCCTGCGAGGAGGTCTTCGAGCTCAAGCTCCGGGCGCCGGACTGGGTCGCCATGCAGACCCGCCAGGCCAACCTGGAGGGCACCGGGGAGATCCGGCTGCGGCGCCTGGTCAAGGAGGCGCTGCGGATGCGCCCGGACCGGATCATTGTCGGCGAGGTCCGGCAGGAGGAAGCCCTCGACCTGCTCATCGCGCTCAACTCGGGCCTGCCCGGCATGTGCAGCCTGCACGCGAACTCGGCCCGCGAGGCGGTCACCAAGCTGTGCACCCTGCCGCTGCTCGCCGGGGAGAACGTCAGCCACGCCTTCGTGGTGCCGACGGTCGCCGCGAGCGTGGATCTCGTCGTCCACCTGGCCAAGGACGCCAGCGGGCGCCGGCGGGTCACCGAGATCGTCGCGCTGCCCGGGCGTACCGAGGGGGACGTCATCGAGATCGCCCAGATCTACCGGACGCACGGCAGCACCCTGGTGCGGGCCGAGGGCTACCCCCCGCATGCCGAACGGTTCGCCCAGGCCGGCTACGACCTGCCCGCGCTGCTCGCCGCGACCGACCGTGACCGTGACCGTGACCGCGCTCGTGATCGTGATCGTGATCGCGGCTATGCCGAGCGGGCCGCGCTGCTCGAGCGGTCCCCGCTGGGCGAACGATCATGGCTCGAGATCCGGGGAGGGGAGGGCTGATGGGTATCTTCCTCGGCCTGCTCTTCGGGCTCGGCCTGTTTCTCGTCGTCACCAGCGGCCGTCCCCGTGTCCGGCGTGACCCCGGCACCGCCAGATGGCGGGTGCGGACCAGGGAACTTCTCGCGCAGGCAGGTATCCCGGGGGTCAGCCCCGACCAGCTCCTCATGATCAGTGTTGGGGCCGGCCTGGTGGTCGGCCTGCTCGTCCTTGCCTTCACCGCCACCTGGTCGCTGGCCGGGGCGTTCTTCGTCTTCGCCGCCCTGCTGCCGCGGGCGATGGTGGTGCGGCGCCGGCGCACCCGCATGCACGACCTGCGCGAACTGTGGCCGGACGTGGTGGACAACCTGGCCAGCGCCGTACGGGCGGGGATGTCCCTGCCGGAGGGGCTCGCGTCGGTGGGGGTGCGCGGCCCGGTCCCGCTGCGCCCCGCGTTCACCCGCTTCGGTGAGGACTACCGGGCGACCGGCTCCTTCTCGGCGAGCCTGGACCGGCTCGCCGACGACCTCGCCGACCCGGTCGCCGACCGGATCATCGAGTCGTTGCGGATGGCGCGGGAGGTCGGCGGCACCGACCTCGGCCGGCTGCTGCGGACGCTGTCGGCCTTCCTGCGGGAGGACGCGCGCACCCGCGCCGAGCTGGAGACCCGGCAGAGCTGGACGGTCAACGCCGCCCGGCTCGCGCTCGCGGCACCGTGGGTCGTCCTGCTGATGCTGGCGACCCGCGGGGAGACCGTGCGCGCCTACGACAGCCCGACCGGCGTCGCCGTGCTCGCGACCGGCGGCGGCGTGTCGGTGCTGGCTTACATGATCATGAAATGGATCGGGCGGCTGCCCGAGGAAGGCCGGGTGCTGGGGAGCAGCCTCTCGGGGAGCCCGCGGTGAGCCCGGCGGCGACCGGCGCCCTGATCGGCCTGCTCACCGGGCTCGGGCTGCTCATCATCATCCGCCGGTCGCCGGTTGTCCGGCGGATCCGGCTGGCCGACCGGATGGATCCCTACCTGCGCGACGCCCCGGCGCAGTCCCGGCTGCTCGCCGACCGTCCGCGGAGCACGATGTCGTCCCGTAGCGGTCTGGAGGAGCTGCTGCGGCCTTTCGTGCGGGACGCGGCCCGGCGGCTCGACCGTTTCCTCGGTGGGCGCGCCGCCCTGACCCGGCGGCTGACCCAGGCTGGCGGACGGACGTCCATCGAGGAGTTCCGGGTCCAACAGGTGATCTGTTCCGTGGCCGGCGCGCTTGTCGGCGCGTTCCTGCTGCTCGTGCGGGCGCTCACCGGCGTCGGGCCGCCGCCGATCGTCGGCGTCGCCATGGTCGTCGCGGGGGTCGCGGGCGGGATCGTCGCCCGGGACTGGTGGCTGACGCGCGCGATCCGGGAACGCGAGGAACGGATACTGATCGAGTTCCCGACCGTGGCCGAGCTGCTCGCGCTCGCGGTGACCGCGGGGGAGAGCCCGATCGGCGCGCTGGAGCGGGTCAGCCGGCTCTCCCACGGGGAGCTCGGCCGTGAGCTGCGGCTGGCTCTCGCGGACGCCCGCGCCGGGGCCACCCTCGTCCAGGCACTCGAGGGCATGGCCACCCGGACGACGGTGCCGTCGCTGGCCCGGTTCGTCGACGGCATGGCCGTGGCCATCGAACGCGGCACACCGCTGGCGGAGGTGCTGCGGGCGCAGGCGGTGGACGTCCGGGAGGCGGGCAAACGCCAGCTGCTGGAGGCCGGCGGCCGCAAGGAGATCGCAATGATGGTGCCGGTGGTGTTCTTCGTCCTGCCGACCACTGTGATCTTCGCTTTCTATCCGGCGCTGGTCAGTCTTTCCTTCAACGCCCAGTGATGACGGCCGGTGATTTTCTGGAGATTTTCTCGCTGTCCGCCGAGCAGAGGCGTATCCGAAGTGCCCGAAGGGCTCGAAGAGCCCGGAAGAATGCGAAGGAGCTGTTGGCCGTGCGTGTGTTCGCGATGTTCGTGAGCCGCTGGGTGCTGGAGCGGGAGAGGCTGTCCCGGGCCGGGAGAGACCTGCTCGTGGCAGGGGCCGGGCAGGCCGGCGGCGACCGCCGTGACCGCCGTGACCGCCGTGACCGCGGGGACGTGCCCGGCTGGGTCATGGTCACCGTCATGACAGCAGCCCTGGTCGTCGCCCTGATGGCGGTCGCCGTGCCCCAGCTGCGCGATGTCTTCACCAATGCGATCGACTCCGTGGTCGGCAACGGCTGACCGCGCCGGGCCTCCCGCGCGAAGGCTCAAGATCGCCACCCTGTTCCCGGTGCGGGACCGCCTGTTCTCCCCGCTGTTCTCCTCGCGGGAGCATCGACCCGTTCCGGCGTGCCCGGCAGCGAGCGGGCGCGGGTTCGGGGGTTTCCCCGCGCGGCTGCGCGCCCGGGCGGCAGCGCCACGGCCGGCGTCCGAGCGCGCCTTGACGTCCGAGCGCGCCTTGACGTCCGAGCGCGCCTTGACCTCCGAGCGAGGCTCAGCGTCCGAGCGCGGTTCGGCGGTCGTCGAGTTCGTGCTGGTCGGGACGTTGCTGCTCTTCCTGTTCCTGGGGGTCGTCCAGGTCGGCGTGGTGCTGCACATCCGTAACACCCTGGCCGCGGACGCCGCCGAGGGCGCCCGGCACGCGGCGAACCTGAACATGCCCGAGGACTCCGGCGGCCCCTACGCGGAGCGGCTGATCGCGTCGTCCATCCCCGGGCGTGCCGACACCCGCTGCACCAGCGCCGCCACGACCGGCGCGTCCGGCGTGCCCCTGGTCGAGGTGCGCTGCCGGGTCGCCGTACCGCTGACGGTCCTGCCAGGAGGCGCGAAGACGACGATCACGGTCGTCGGCCACGCGGTCAAGGAGACCCCGTGAACATGCCCCCACGACACCAGCTCCGCCCGGGCCCCGACCCTGATCAGACGGACCCTGATCAGACGCGGGAGCGGGCGCCAGGTCGGGCTCGGCGACGCCTGCCGCGCCCGCACCGCGAGTGGCACCTACATCGCGCATGGCGCCGGTTCCGTGAGTGGGGCCGGCGAGGCGACCAGCGTCGGCCGCGCCCGCTCGACGACAGCGGCACCGCTCTGATCGAGTTCGTCGGCCTGTCGGTCCTGCTGCTCATCCCGTTCGTCTATTTCTTCCTCAGCGTGTTCGCCGTCCAGCGGGCCGCGTTCGCGGTGACCCAGGCCGCCCGGGCCGCCGGCCGGGCGTACGCCACCGCCGACAGCGAGGAGCAGGCCCTCACGCGCGCCCGGGTCGCCGCCGAGACGGCCTTCGCCGACCAGGGCCTCGACGGCGCCCCCGAGCTGCATTTCGCGCCCGAGGGAGCGGACTGCGGCGCCGGCAACCCCGGCGACGGCGCCGCGTCCCTGGCCCCCGGCTCCCGCTTCACCGTGTGCGTCCGCTCCGTCGCGGCGTTACCCGGAACAGCCCGGCTGTTCACCGGCCTCGCCGACATCACAGTCAACGGAAAATTCATAGTCGTAGTGGACGCCTACCGCCGCGACCGCACCCAGGCCCCCGCGGCATAAGGAGATTCTGGCCATCCGCTGAATTCCCGGAATCACGTGCTTTCATGCAGGCCTGGTCGACGTCGCCAGCATCCCGCTCGGCGGGTGACCCAGGATGTGAATCCAGCGCTGCCCTGACAGCAGTGGAGCCGCATCCTTCGGAGGCTGCCCGGGCAGAGGTTTGCAGGGCTGTGTCTTGGTGGCGTCTCCTGTTCGTGCGTCGGTTGTGCGGCCGGCCGGTTATAGTGCTGACGCGGCTGTTTATGGCACGATGACGGAGGGCATGATCGTACTGGACGTGTCGGGATGGTTTCCCGCTCATCGATCTCCCGCATACACGTTGTAGGTGGAGCTGGACGGGATGATCAGCACATCTCCTCCGGCGCGGTGGATGGCCACAGTTGCCCGCATCCGTGTGTTTTCTGCCGGTGGCGACGCGTGAACATCCCCACGTTGACGACGGGGCGGTTGGTGCTTCGGCCGATCTGTCGTGAAGATCTTGACGCGTCCACCGCCATCTGGTCCGACGCCGAGTTCGGGCGGTATGTCGGTAATCATGATCGGCACAGTATGTGGCACAACCTGGCGGCCAACATCGGCGCGTGGGAGCTGGAAGGGGCCGGCTCGTGGTCGGTGGTGGAGCGGGCCGCCGGCGCGCTGGTGGGCCGGGCGGGGCTGTGGTACGAGCCGGGATGGCCCGGGATCGAGCTGGTGTGGTTCATCGGCCGGCCCTGGTGGGGGCGCGGGTACGCGCCCGAGGCGGCACGCGCGTCCGGGACCTGGGCGTTCGCGAACCACGGTGTGAACCGGCTGGTGGCCATCCCGCACCGGGACAACCAGCAGTCCATCCGCGTCGCCGAGAAACTGGGCATGACGTTCGAGCGCTATGAAACTCTGCACGAGACCGACAGCGCCATCTACACGATCACCCGAGCCGAATGGGAAGCCCGCACCGGTGGCTGATCGCTGGGAGGTTTTTTCAGGACCCCTCTGGCCAGGATTGATGATGGTACTCCGACTCGCGGCGGTCTCATGGTTCTGATAATTGAAACAGGAGTTCTGAGCAAACCGCTGTACTGTTCCGGGAATATGGGTGGCCGGGCAGGTCCTGATCCGGTGGGACAGCACGACCGGGGCTGGGCCTGTCAGGAGACGATCAGGTTGCTGTCGCCGAACTCGACCGACACAACCTCGAGCAGGATGTTCTCCCCGAGCTCGGTCCAGGCCGCGTCGATCGGGGAACAGCGCAACCGGTGTGCTCGTGGCCGGTGAACGCGCGGACGTGGAGCGGTTCGTGAAGCGTTTGGAGGATGCCGCTGGGCGATCCGGGTTCGAGCTGGACGCGGCACAGGTGCGGGTCGCCGGCCGGCTTGCCCAGCTCGGCGCCGAGGTGTCGCGGTGGCGGGGCCCGTTCGGTCGGCAGCCGCGCGGGGTCTACCTCTGGGGGCCGGTCGGCCGGGGCAAGAGCTGGCTGATGAACGTGTTCTACGAGAGCGTGCCGACGGACAAGAAGCACCGGGTGCATTTCCACGAATTCTTCCGCCAGTTCCATTCGGCCTTTTCCCGGCATCGGCAGAAACGCCGGGCGGTGGACTTCGCGGTCGAGGAGCTCCTCGCCGGCTGCCGTCTGCTGTGTTTCGACGAGTTTCACGTCCATGACGCCGGCGATGCCATGTTGGTCAGCCGGCTGTTCACGTCGCTGTTCGAGAAGAAGATCACTCTGCTGGCCACGTCCAACTATCCGCCGGATGGTCTGCTGCCAAGTCCGATCTATCATCATCTCTTCGTTCCCATGATCGAGAAGATCGGACAGACGATGGACGTGGTCGAGCTTGCCGGTTCACGGGACTACCGCGGCCGGTCCTGGTCGGGTGAGCCCCGGTCGCGGTTCGAGACCGGTGTCTACATGTGGCCTGGCACGGACGCCCAGCTCCATGACGCCGGCCTGACGGCCCCGGCCGAGGCGGAAACCACCGCACTCGACGTGGGCGACCGGCGGATCCGGGCCTTGGCGGCCCGCGGCGACCTCGTCTGGTTCGATTTCTTCGATCTGTGCGACACGGCCAGGTCCGCGACGGACTATCTGATTCTCACCGGCCGCTTCACGACCTGGGTGATTTCCAGGTTGCCGCGTCTCGCGGAGGTCGGCCGGGACGCCCGGCAACGATTCGCCAATCTTGTCGACATTCTCTGCGACGAGGACGTGCGGCTGTTCCTCGTCGCGTCCGCGCCGCTGGTGGATGTGCTCCACGGCGATGATCTGCCGCCCGACATCGGGCGGATCGCCAGCCGACTCTCCCTGCTGTCCGTGGTCTCGCCGCGCCCTTGTCATGGCCAGGAATGTCGCATTCATTAATACGCTATCACTTGGATCGAATGGGTGGCCCGCGCCGCTGGATAATTTTGTTAAAATATATCGTGGGTGCCGACTTCCAGCCAGACGATGTGTGGTTCATCGGTCTTTTTGGACGGTCCGTAGGCAAACGTCGCGCGACCGTCGGGTGCCCA
>NZ_CEVIVC010000082.1:0-21300 GCF_982290645.1 Protofrankia sp. CiP1_Cm_nod4 | reverse complement strand
GTGGTGACGGGGGCGGCCCGCGGCATCGGCGCGGCCGTGGTGGGCCAGCTGGCCGCGCAGGGGTGGCGGGTCGTCGCGGTGGACGTGTGCGCCGACCTGCCCGGCGTCGCCTACCCGCTGGGGACGCCCGAGGAGCTGCGCGCGCTCGCCCAGCGCTGGCCCGGCCGGGTCCGCGACGTGGTGGCCGACGTGCGCGAGGCACCGGCCCTGGCCGAGGCTGTCGAGCTGGCCGAGCGCGAGTTCGGGGGAGTGCACGCCGCGGTGGCCGCCGCCGCGGTGATGGCCGGCGGCCGGCCGCTGTGGGAGACCACGGACGCCGAGTGGGACGTCCTGTTCGAGGTCGGGGTGCGCGGGGTGCTCAACCTCGCCCGCGCGGCCGTGCCCGCCCTGCTGCGCGCCGCGCCGCCGCGCTCCGGCCGGTTCGTGGCGCTGGCGTCGGCGGCAGCCCACCGCGGCCTGTGGCATCTGGCCGCCTACAACGCGGCGAAGCACGCCGTCGTGGGGCTGGTGCGCGGGCTCGCGACCGATCTGCGGGGCACCGGTGTCACGGCCACCGCGGTGTCCCCGGGCTCCACCCGCACGGCCATGCTGGACGCGACCGCCGCCCTCTACGACCTGCCGGACGTCGACGGGTTCGCCGGATACCAGCTCCTCGACCGCCTGCTGCGGCCGGAGGAGGTCGCCGCCACCGTGTGCTGGCTGTGCGGCGAGGGCTCGTCCGCGATCACCGGCACCGTGGTGCACGCCGACGGCGGCTTCACCGCGTGACAGGCACCGTGGGCCCGCGGCGGGCTCCCGCGACGCGGACACCGCTGTGACGAACGCCGGAAATCCCGCGAGCCCCAGGAATCCCGCGGACTCCGGGAGACCCACGAAGCGCGCGGACGACGCCTTGGACGCCGCGGGCTCCCAGCGCCCGGGCACTCCCGCGGCGGGAGCCGGCGGCACCCGGGACGAGGGCCGCGCGGGCTCGGGAAGCCCGGCGGACGGTGTCCTGCGGCTGGTCTTCGACCCCGGTACGCGCCGGTGGGCCGACGGGCAGGTGCTGCTCGGCGGTTCCCCGCTGCGGGTCCTGCGGCTGCCCGCCGCCGGCGCCCGGCTGGTCGGGGAGTGGATGCGCGGGCAGCCGGTCGGGCCCGATCCGGCGCGGCGGCGGCTGGCGGACCGGCTGGTGGCGGCCGGAATCGCCCACCCGGTCTACGAACGTCCCCGGCTGCGCCTGTCCGACGTCACGCTCGTCGTCCCCGTGCGCGACCACGCCGCCGCCCTGGAACGGCTGCTCGCCGCGCTGGGCGCGGCAGGTGAGCTGGGTACGGCTGGCGGAGGTGGTCGTCGTGGACGACGGTCCCGTGCCGCCGCTGCCGCGGGCGACGGTCCGTCACCGGCGGCCCCGCGGCCCCGCGGCCGCGCGCAACACCGGCTGGCGGCGGGCGGGCACCGAGCTGGTGGCCTTCCTGGACGCCGATGTGCGGCCCGGGCCGGGCTGGCTGGAGCCGCTGCTGGCGCACTTCGACGCCCCGGACGTCGCCGCGGTGGCTCCCCGGGTGACCAGCCTGCCCGGCCGGTCGTTACTGGCCCGCTACGAGCGGGCGCGCTCGCCGCTGGACCTCGGCGGCGCCGCGGCGCCGGTGCGGCCGGCGAGCCGGGTGAGCTACGTCCCCTCGGCCGCGCTCGTGGTGCGTGCCGCCGCCCTGCGGGAGCTGCGCGGTTTCGACGAGCGGATGCGCTTCGGCGAGGACGTGGACCTTGTGTGGCGGCTGGTGCGCGCCGGCTGGCAGGTCCGTTACGAGCCCGCGTCACGGGTCGGGCACGCTCCTCGCGTCCGGTGGACGGCGTGGCTGCGGCAGCGCTTCGACTACGGGACGTCGGCGGCGCCGCTGGCCGCCCGGCACGGCACGGCCATCGCTCCGGTGCGGATGTCGGTGTGGAGCGCGCTGTCGTGGGCGGCGGTGGCCGCCGGCCGGCCGCGGGCCGGGCTCGCGGCCGCGGCCGGTACGGCGGCGTTGCTGCCACGCAGGCTGGCGCCGCTCGGAGTGCCCGCCGCCGGGGCGCTGCGGGTGGCGGCGCTGGGGCATCTCGGCGCGGGCCGGCTGCTCGCCGACGCGGTGACCGGCGCCTGGTGGCCGGCGGCCGTCCCGCTGCTGGCGGGCACCAGGCGGGGCAGGTGGCTGCTGGCCCTGGCGCTGGGACGGCACCTGTACGAGTGGTACCAGCGGCGGCCGGACGTGGATCCGCCGCGCTGGCTGCTGCTGCGGACGCTCGACGACGCCGCCTACGGCGCCGGGGTCTGGTGGGGCGCCGCGCGCGCGGGCACGCTCGCGCCGCTGCTCCCGGAGCTGTCCGGCTGGCCCGGCACCGGCACGGTGACCGCGTACCTTCGCCGTGTCCTGCAGGCCCGCGGTGCATCCCGCCTGAGACCATGCCACGCGCTGGTTTCGGGAGCGCGTCGCATCCTGGGCGGGAATTACGTGCCGTGACCGCTGTGCGGCCCTGGCGGCTGGCGGAGCTCACCTGGCCCGAGGTGGCCGGACGGGCCGCCAGCAGCGTGCTCGCCGTCCCCCTCGGCGCGACCGAGCAGCACGGGCCGCACCTGCCGCTCACCGTGGACACCGAGCTCGCCACGGCGCTGTGCGAACGGCTCGCCCGCGCCCGCCCCTGGGTGCTCGTCGCGCCGGCGCTGCCGTACGGCTCCAGCGGCGAGCACGCGGGCTTTCCCGGCACCTTGTCGATCGGGCAGGACGGCGTCGAGCTGCTGCTGGTCGAGCTTGTCCGCTCGGCGGACGCGTTCGCCGGGGTGCTGCTGGTCTGCGGGCACGGCGGCAACGCCGCGCCGCTGCGCCGCGCCGTCGCCAGGCTGCGCGGCGAGGGCCGGCGGGTGCTCGCCTGGCTGCCCGGCGGGCCCGCGGACGACGCCCACGCCGGCCGCACCGAGACCTCGGCGATGCTCGCGCTGCGCGGGCAGGCGGTGCGCCTCGACCGGGTCGAGCCCGGGGTGGCCCGTCCGATCGGTGAGCTCCTGCCGGTGCTGCGGGAGTCCGGGGTGCGCGCGGTCAGCCCCAACGGCGTGCTGGGTGATCCCACCGGTTCCTCCGCCCGGGCCGGAACGCGCATCCTGGACGCCTGGGCCCGGCAGCTCGCCGCCGCGGCCGACCAGTGGCACGACAGTCTGCCGCCATCTCATGACAGTCCGCATTCGCCCTGTGACAGTCTGCCGCGGAACGGCGGGAGCCCGTCGTAGAACCGGCGGCCGGCCGTGATATCGGTACTTGCCATGGCAGCCGCGCAGCCGTTCCACGGGTCGGTGCTGGATGCGGTGCTGGAACGGATCACCTACGCCAACGAGGAGACGGGGTACACCGTCGCCCGGGTGGACACGGGGCGGTCCGGCGAGCTGATCACCGTGGTGGGCGCGCTGCTGGGCGCGCAGCCGGGCGAGTCGCTGCGGATGCGGGGGCGGTGGGGCTCGCATCCGCAGTACGGCCGGCAGTTCCACGTCGAGGACTACACCACCGTGCTGCCGGCGACGATCCAGGGTATCCGGCGGTATCTCGGGTCCGGGCTGATCAAGGGTATTGGGCCGAGGCTCGCCGAGCGCATTGTCGAGTATTTCGGTATCGACGCCCTGGACGTCATCGAGCAGCATCCCGAACGGCTGATCGAGGTCCCGAAACTCGGCCCCAAACGGACGAAGGCGATCGCGGCCGCCTGGGAGGAACAGAAGGCCATCAAGGAGGTGATGGTCTTTCTCCAGGGCGTCGGGGTGTCGACGTCGCTGGCGGTGCGTATTTACAAACAGTACGCCGACCGGTCGGTCGAGGTGGTGCGCACACAGCCGTACCAGCTGGCCACCGACGTGTGGGGCATCGGGTTCCGTACCGCGGACACGATAGCCAAGGCCGTCGGGATTCCGCACGACAGCCCGCAGCGGATAAAGGCCGGGCTGGTGTTCACCCTGTCGGAGTCCACCGGGGACGGGAACTGCTTCCTGCCCGAACAGCGGCTGATCGCCGAGGCGGTCAAGATCCTGCAGGTCGACACCGGCGCGGTGATCGAGTGTCTGGCCGAGCTCGTCACCGAGGAGGGCGTCGTCCGCGAGGAGATCCCCGGGGAGGATCCGGACGTCCCCGTCGCCGCGGTCTACCTGGTGCCCTTCCACCGTGCGGAGATCTCCCTGGCCGGCCAGCTCCGGCGGCTGCTGCGCGCGCCTGCCGACCGGATGCCGGCGTTCGCCGACGTCGACTGGGACCGGGCGCTGGCCTGGCTGCACGGGCGGACGCGCACCGAGCTCGCCCCCGCCCAGCGGGCGGCGGTGCGGCTGGCCCTGACCGAGAAGGTCGCCGTCCTCACCGGCGGGCCGGGGTGTGGCAAGAGCTTCACCGTACGCTCCGTGGTCACGCTCGCCCAGGCCAAGGGTGCGAAGATCGTGCTGGCCGCGCCCACCGGCCGGGCGGCCAAACGGCTCACCGAGCTGACCGGGCACGACGCGTCCACCGTGCACCGGCTGCTGCAGCTGCGTCCCGGCGGGGACGCCGCCTACGACCGCGACCGCCCGCTGGACGCCGACCTCGTCGTGGTCGACGAGGCGTCCATGCTCGATCTGCTGCTGGCCAACAAGCTGGCCAAGGCGGTCGCGCCCGGGGCGCACCTGCTCCTGGTCGGCGACGTCGACCAGCTCCCGTCCGTCGGGGCCGGGGAGGTGCTGCGCGACCTGCTGGCGGCGGGGACGCCGGTCCCGCACGTGCGCCTGACGCAGGTCTTCCGCCAGGCGCAGCAGTCCGGGGTGGTCACCAACGCGCACCGGATCAACAGCGGCGAGCACCCGCTGGTGCGCGGCCTGCCGGATTTCTTCTTCTTCGCCGCGGACGAGGCCGAGGAGGCCGCGGCGATGACCGTGGACGTGGTGGCCCGGCGGATTCCCGCGAAGTTCGGGCTCGACCCGCGCCGGGACGTGCAGGTGCTCGCGCCGATGCACCGCGGCCCGGCCGGCGCCGGCGCGCTGAACACCCTGTTGCAGGAGGCGCTCACCCCGGCGCGTCCCGACACGCCCGAACGCCGGGCCGGCGGGCGGGTCTTCCGGGTCGGCGACAAGGTCACCCAGATCCGCAACAACTACGACAAGGGTGCCAGCGGCGTCTTCAACGGCACCCTCGGCGTGGTCACCGGCATCGACCTCGACGAGCAGAAGGCCGCGGTGCGTACGGACGAGGACGAGGACATCGACTACGACTTCACCGAGCTGGACGAGCTCGTCCACGCCTACGCCGTGACCATCCACCGCTCGCAGGGCAGCGAGTACCCGGCCGTCGTCATCCCGGTCACCACCAGCGCCTGGATGATGTTGCAGCGTAACCTGCTGTACACGGCGGTCACGCGGGCCCGCAGACTGGTGGTGCTGGTCGGGTCGCACCGCGCCATCGGCCAGGCCGTGCGCACGGTCAGCGGCGGCCGCCGCCACACCGCCCTCGACCACCGGCTGCGGATCTCTGCTCCGTAACGCCGCCTGTGCCCAGGCCGCCCTGGCCTGTCTCCCTGAGCCGGCCCCCTCCTTCGGGACCCGCCCTGATCATCGATCAGAGGTCGGATCATGAGAACGAGGGAACAAACAGTCGCTGTGGCAGCCGCTTCCGTACTCGTTCCATGCTCACCTTTCCTGGGTGGGGCGGGGGGACGGCTGTCCGGCCGGTGTTGTCGGCCGGCTGTCCTTGCTGGCTCGCTCGTCGGGTCGGTCGGTCGGCCGGCTTGGCAGGGCTGGTGCGGCAGGGCTGGTGCGGCAGGGCTGATGCGGTGGGGCTGGTGTGGCGGGGCTGGTGCGGGTGGCCCCGGGGAGGGGCGGCCGCTCTCCGCCAAAGGTCACGCAGACGGCAGCGGTGGACGCGCTGTGTGATCACCCTTACTCTCGGTAGGGGGGTCGGTCTGAACCGGAACGTTGTCGCCGTGAATGGGTCAGTGACCCCGCCGGCCCCGGTCCCGGGGTTTTCCCGGCCCGTTCGGTGGAGGGGGACACCAAATATGCACAGATCCTTGATTGTTGCCAAGATCACACCTGGCGCGGAAAAGGATGTCGCGCGCATCTTCGCGGAATCGGACGCGACCGGACTTCCGCGGATCGCCGGCGTCACCCACCGTTCGCTCTATTCGCTCGGGGATCTCTACGTCCACCTGCTGGAAACGACCGGGGACGGCCGGCGGGCAGTGGACAACGCGCGCGGCCATGAGGAGTTCGCCCGCGTCAGCGAGCGGCTGTCCCACTACATCCAGCCCTATCTGCCGACCTGGCGGTCACCCGAGGACGCGATAGCGCGGCGTTTTTACACCTATGAGCCCGGCTCCGCCGGGGTGGCCCATGAGGCCGGCTCCGCCGGGGAGGCCGCGTGAGGGCCACGGTCGCCGAGGCGGACGTGGCCGCCTGGAGCCGGTGCGGCTCCTGTGCCTCGCTCGTCTACGGCAAACGGCTGGCCCGCAACCTCTACGTGTGCCCGGAATGCGGCTACCACGACCGGCTGACCGCCGCCCAGCGGATCGACCAGCTCCTCGACCAGGGCAGCTTCCGGCCACTGCTGGTCGAGCCCGTCCACTTCGACGTCCTCGGGTTCACCGACACCCGGCCGTACGCCCAGCGCTGGGAGGCTGCCCGGCGGGAGACCGAGCTGGCCGAGGCGGTGCTGTGCGGCGCCGGCGCCATCGGCGGCCACGAGCTCGTCGTGGCTGTGATGGACTTCCGCTTCCTCGGCGGCAGCCTCGGCTCGGCGGTCGGCGAGATGATAACGCTGGCGGTGGAGCTCGCCGTGGACGAGGCGCTCCCCCTGCTCATCGTCTCCACCTCCGGCGGGGCCCGGATGCAGGAGGGCTGCCTGTCGCTGATGCAGATGGCCAAGACCGGCATCGCCATCGAGCGGCACCGGGAGCACGGCCTGCTGTCCATCAGCCTGGTGACCGACCCGACCTACGGCGGGGTGGCGGCGTCGTTCGCGACCAACACGGACGTGATCGTCGCCGAGTCCGGCAGCCGGATGGGTTTCGCCGGCCCCCGGGTCATCCGGCAGACCATCGGGCAGGAACTGCCCGCCGAGTTCCAGAGCAGCGGTTTCCTCGCCAGCAAGGGGCAGGTCGACATCGTCGCCGACCGGACGGACCTGCGGACGGTGCTGACCAGGCTGCTCGCCGTCGGCCGGCGGGAGCAGCGGGACGTTGACCCGTCGAATGACCCGTCGAATGACCTGCCGAATGACCTGCCGGTGGACGGGCCGGCCGGCTCCGGCGTGCTCATCACCGACCCGCAGCGGCTGGTCCAGCGGGACCCGTGGGAGACCGTCCGGCTCGCCCGGGACAGCGCCCGGCCCACCGTCCGGGACTACCTCGCCCGGTCGTTCGACTCCTTCATCGAACTGCGCGGTGACCGGCTGTACGGGGACTGCAGCGCCGTCGTGGCGGGCATCGCGGAGATCGACGGGCTTGCCGTGGCCGTGGTCGGGACCGAGAAGGGGCACTCGACCCCGGAGCTCGTCGCGCACAACTTCGGCATGCCCCAGCCCGAGGGCTACCGCAAGGCCATGCGGGTGATGTCGCTGGCGGCACGGCTCGGCCTGCCGGTGGTGACGCTGATCGACACCCCCGGCGCCTACCCCGGCCGGGAGGCCGAGGAGCGGGGGCAGGCGTCCGCGATCGCACACGCCATCCAGCGGATGTCCGCGCTGTCCACACCGGTCGTCGCGGTGATCACCGGTGAGGGCGGCAGCGGCGGCGCGCTGGCGCTGGCCGTCGCCGACCGTGTCCTGGTCGCGGAGAACGGCGTGTTCTCCGTGATCAGCCCCGAGGCGTGCTCGTCGATCCTCTGGAACGACACGCGGGCCGCGGCCGAGGCCGCCCGCGCGCTTGGCCTGAACGCCCCGTGGCTGCTGCGGCTGGGCATCGTCGACGCCGTGGTGCCCGAGCCGCTCGGCGGCTCCCAGACGGATCACCTCGCCGCCGGCAACCTGCTGCGTCAGGCGGTGCTCGAGGCCCTGCGCCCGCTGCTGTCACTGCCGGCGGCCCACCTGATCCGGGCCCGGCGTTCGCGCTTCCGCCGCTTCGGCCAGGCGGCCGTGGTCACCCCCACCGACATCGCGCCGCCGCAGCCGCGCGAACGACACGAGGAGAAGGCCGTATGAGACCGGCCAGCACCAGCGACCAGCGCCAGCACGTCCTGAGCCGGCTGCACGAGCACGCGACCCGGCTGGCCGGGGAGCTGCCCGGCCAGCTCGGCCGCATCCGCCTCTGCTCCGGGGATGTCGCCATCGAGGTCGAGTGGTCGGGGGCGGCAGGCATCGGCGTGCTCGTCCCGGCACCGTCCGCCGGAGAGCCGGCCGTGAGAAACGGCGCCCTCGCCAACAGCGCCGGCGTCAACGGTGCTCTCGCGAACGGCGCCGCGGTGAACGGCGCCACGGCAGCCGGGGCCGCCGTGAACGGCGCCACCGCGAACAGCGCCGGTGAGAACAGCGCCGGTGAGAACACCGTGGACGCCGACGTGGCTGTTGTCACGGCCCCGATCGTCGGGACTTTCTACCACGCGCCCGAACCGGGGGCGGAGCCCTTTGTCGCGGTGGGGAACGTCATCGACGCGGGCGCGACGATCGGCATCATCGAGGCGATGAAGCTGCTGAACCCGGTCACCGCCGACATCGGCGGGACGGTGGCCCGGATCTGCGTCGGGAACGGGGAGGCGGTCGAGTTCGACCAGGTTCTCGTCGAAATAGCGCCGTAGCGGGATTCTCATTTCACGCGGGGGGTGAAGATTTGTTCCAGAAAGTTCTCATCGCGAACCGCGGCGAGATCGCGCTACGGGTGGCCAGGGCATGCCGTGAGCTCGGTATCCGGACCGTCAGCGTCTATTCGACGGCGGACCGGGACTCGCTTGTCCATCGCCATACCGACGAAGCGGTGTGTATCGGGCCGCCGCCGTCGCGGCGCAGCTACGCCAACGCGGCGGCCATTATCGAGGCCGCGAGAATGACGGAGGCGGACGCCGTCCATCCCGGCTACGGGTTCCTTTCCGAGGATCCCGACTTCGCGGAGATATGCGCCGACGCCGGCCTGGTGTTCATCGGCTCGCCGCCGGCGGTGATGGCCTCGCTGGGGGACAAGAGCGTGGCCCGGGTCCTGATGCGCCGGGCGGGCCTGCCGCTGCTGACCGGCAGCGCCGATGTCGCGCGCAGCGTCGCCGACGCGCGCGACATCGCCGATGCCATCGGCTATCCGGTCATCATCAAGGCGGCGGCCGGTGGCGGTGGCCGTGGCATGACGGTCGTGCGCTCGGCCGCGCAGCTCGCGACCGCGTTCGCCGACACCCGGGCGGCGGCGCGGGCGGTCTTCGGCGACGACCGGATCTACGTGGAGCGCTTTCTCGAGCGGGCCCGTCACGTCGAGGTGCAGATTCTCTGCGACGCGCACGGCGCGGGCATCCACCTGGGCACCCGGGACTGCTCGGTGCAGCGCCGCCACCAGAAGCTGGTGGAGGAGGCGCCCGCGCCCGAGCTCGATCCCGACCGGGTGGCCGAGATGTGCCGGGACGCGGTGCGTGGGGCGCTGTCGGTCGGCTTCACCGGCCTGGGCACGGTCGAGTTCCTGGTGGACGAGGACCAGAACCACTATTTCATCGAGATCAACAGCCGTATCCAGGTGGAGCATCCGGTCACCGAGATGGTGACGGGCTGCGATCTCGTCCACGAGCAGCTTCATGTCGCGGCCGGCACACCGCTGCGGCTGCGGCAGGAGGACGTCGTCCTGCGCGGGGTCGCCGTCGAGTGCCGGGTCAACACCGAGGATCCGGACCGCGGGTTCACCCCGGCCGCCGGCCGGCTGGACCGCTTCACCCCGCCGGCCGGCCCGTTCGTCCGGGTGGACACCCACGGCTTCCCCGGCTACCGGGTCAGCCCGTACTACGACTCGCTGCTGGCCAAGGTGTCGGTCTGGGCGCCCAGCCGGGCCGAGGCGCTCAGCCGGGCCGAGCGCGCGCTTGGCGAGTTCGACGTCGACGGGCCCGGCGTACGTACCACGATTCCTTTCATCAAACGTGTGCTGGCCGACACCGAGTTCCGCAAGGGGCGGTATTCGACCAGCCTGGTCGACCGCCTGGTAACGGATTCCGGAAAGGTGCGGAAATGAGTGTCGAAGCTACTGGGGAAACCCGGTCCGTCGTGACATCAGCCACGATCCGCGAAATTCTCGTCGAGCGGGCCGGCGTAGATCCGGACGTTTTCGCCGGAAACGAGTCGCTTTCGCTCACGGAGCTGCAGATCGACTCGCTGGCCGTCCTCGAGCTACAGGCGGTGCTGGTCGAGAGGTTCGGTGTGGAGGTTCCCGACGAGGCCGTCACGATGACCGTGGGGGAAATCGCCGCCGTCGCGAACGAGGGCCGCTGAGGGCGGCGTCACGGGCGCAGGCCCGTGAAAAAGGACCGCGAACGAAGGCACGTGGGTGACGCCCCGTGCGCGGAAGCCGATGGGAAAAATGCCGGGACAATTTCAGGGAGGTCTCGTAGGAGATGCCGGGACACACACAGAAGTCGGTGTTCATCGCCGCCCCGTTCGATGTCGTCTGGGACGCGACGAACGATCTGGAGAACTGGCCCGACCTGTTCACGGAGTACGCCTCGGTGGACGTTCTCGAACGCGAGGGGGACACCGTCCGTTTCCGGCTGACTATGCATCCGGACGAGAACGGCCAGATCTGGTCGTGGGTCAGCCAGCGGACGGTCGACCGCGGCCTGCGTGAGGTGCGCGCGCACCGGGTCGAGCCCGGCCCGTTCCAGTACATGAACATCTACTGGTCGTACGAGGAGGCCGACGGCGGCGTCCGGATGACATGGGTGCAGGACTTCGCCATGCGCCCGGACGCGCCGGTCGACGACGAGGCGATGACCGTCCGGATCAACACCAACTCGGTGATCCAGATGGAGGTCATCCGGGACAAGGTCGAGAAGCTGGCGGCCGGCGGGGCCGGTGCCGGTGTGGCCGGCGCGGCCGGTGGGGCTCGCGACGCGGGCGCATAAGCCGGTGAGAACGGGCGCATGACGAGTGAGAGGAAGTACCGGAGATGGCTGTCGCATCCTGCTGTCGACATGTGGCCGTCCGTGATGTTCCGCCGGACCGGCGGCGCGGGGGAGAGCTACGGGTGCTGCTCGGTCCACGCACGGTCGGTAGCACCTCGGGCTTCATGGGCGTGGCCACCCTGCTGCCCGGCGAGAAGATCGCCGAACACTACCATCCGTATAGTGAGGAGTTTCTGTACGTAGCCACTGGGGGCATCGTCGTCGACTGCGACGACGTACCGGTGGCCGTCGCGGCCGGCGAGGGGCTCTACATCCCGGTCGGGGCGCGCCACCGGCTGCGCAACACCGGGGCCGAGCCGGCGTCGGTGGTCTTCCACCTCGGACCCCTCGCCCCCCGTCCCGAACTCGGGCACGTGGACACCGAGCAGGCCGAGGGCACGGCGGAGGCCGAGGGCACCGGGCAGGCCGGGCAGGCCGAAGAGGCCGGGAGCGCGGGGGAGACCCGGGGGGGCGGGGGCGCCCGGCAGGCCGTGACCGTGACCGCCGGCCAGGCGCGTCCCGAGCCGCTGCTCCCCGGCCAGGTGAGTACCGGCCAGGTGGGCACCGAGCGCGCCGACGGTGATCCGGTGGCCTCGGCGTGAGCGGCCACCGCCGCGTGGTGGTGACCGGGGTGGGCGTGGTCGCGCCGGGCGGGGTGACGCGGGAGGCGTTCTGGTCCACCGTGACGGCGGGGCGGACGGCCACCCGGCGCATCACCCTCTTCGACGCGTCGCCGTTCCGGTCCCGGGTCGCCGCCGAGTGCGACTTCGACCCGGCCGCCGCCGGGCTCACCCCCCGTCAGGTGCGGCGCTCCGACCGTTACATCCAGTTTGCCATGGCCGCCGCCGCCGAGGCCGTCGCGGACAGCGGGCTCGTCCTCGACGAACCGACCGCGGACGCCACCGGCGTGACGATGGGCACGGCGGTCGGGGGCACCACGGCGCTGGAGACCGAGTACGTCGTGGCCAGCGACAGCGGCCAGCAGTGGCTGGTCGATCCCGACTACGCGTCGCCGTTCCTGTACCAGGCGCTGATGCCGAGCAGCCTGGCGGCCGACGTCGGCTGCCAGTTCGGCACCCACGGCCCGGCGCAGGTCGTCTCCACCGGCTGCACGTCCGGGATCGACGCCATCGGCTACGGCTACCAGCTCGTCGCCGACGGGGAGGCGGACGTGATGATCGCGGGTGCGTCGGACTCCCCGATCTCCCCGGTCACGCTCGCCTCCTTCGACGCGATCAAGGCGACGTCGCCGGACGACTCCGATCCCGAGCACGCCTCCCGGCCCTTCGACCGGGACCGCAAGGGCTTCATCCTGGGCGAGGGCGGCGCGGTCCTCGTCCTGGAGGAGTGGGAGCACGCCCGCCGCCGCGGCGCGCACGTCTACTGCGAGGTCGCCGGTTTCGCCACCCGCAGCAACGCCTTCCACATGACGGGGCTGCGTCCCGACGGGGTGGAGATGGCCCGGGCCATCTCCGACGCGCTGGCGCAGGGCCGGCTGGCGCCGACCACCGTCTCCTACATCAACGCCCACGGCTCGGGGACCAAGCAGAACGACCGGCACGAGACGGCGGCCTTCAAACGGGCGCTGGGCGAGCACGCCTATCAGGTGCCGGTCAGCTCGATCAAGTCCATGGTCGGCCATTCGCTCGGCGCGATCGGCGCGATCGAGATGGCGGCCTGCGCGCTGGCCATCGAGCACGGGGTGGTCCCGCCGACGGCGAACTGGGCCAACCGTGATCCGGAGTGCGATCTCGACTACACGCCGAACACGGCACGTGAGCACAAGGTCGACGTCGCGCTGTCGGTCGGCAGCGGTTTCGGGGGCTTCCAGTCGGCCATGGTCTTCCGGGCTCCCAACGGCCTGCCGGCCGCGGAGGGCACTGGGAAGAGGAAAGCGGGGGCCGGACGGTGACGCCGCGCGCTGTGATCACCGGGATCGGGATCGTCTGCGCGAGCGGGATCGGCGTGGACACGTACTGGAAGACCGTGCTGTCCGGGGAGACCCGGATCGGGCGCATCACCCAGTTCGACCCGTCACGCTACGACACCACCCTGGCCGGTGAGGTCGAGGGCTTCGGGGCGGCCGAGCACATGCCGAGCCGGTTCGTCGTGCAGACGGACCGGTGGACGCACCTGGCCTTCTGCGCCGCCGGCCAGGCCCTGGCGGACGCGGGGATCGACCCGGAGGCCCTCGACCCGTACGACATGTCCGTCGCGCTCGCCAGCGCCTCGGGGGGCAACGCGTTCGGCCAGCGCGAGCTGCAGCACCTGTGGAGCTCCTCGTCCCGCACGGTCGGCGCCTACCAGTCGATCGCCTGGTTCTACGCGGCCACGGTGGGGCAGCTGTCGATCCGGCACGGCATGAAGGGGCCGTCGGTGGTCCTGGTGTCGGAGAGCGCCGGCGGCCTGGACAGCTTCGCCCACGCGGCGCGGCTGGTCCGCCGCGGGACCCCGGTGGTGCTCGCCGGCGGGACCGAGGCACCGCTGTCCCCGTACGCGCTGACCTGCCAGCAGCACAACCATGCCATGACGTCCCGCACCGACCCGGCCCGCGCCTACTGCCCGTTCGACGTCGACGCGGACGGTTACGTCCCCGGGGAGGGGGGTGCCGTCTTCGTCGTGGAGGACCTCGGCCACGCCCTGGCCCGCGGCGCCCCGGTGATCTACGGGGAGATCGCCGGGGCGGCGGCCACGTTCGACGGCCGCCCGTCCCGGCGTCGCGGCGGCTTCGACGTGGAGCAGTACGCCCGGGCGATGACCACGGCGCTGCACCGGGCGGGCCGGCGTCCCGAGGACGTCGACGTGGTCTTCCCCGACGCGCTCGGGCTGCCCGCCGCCGACCGTGACGAGTCCGCCGCGCTGCGGGCCGCGTTCGGCTCGGCATCACCGGCGGTGACCACGCAGAAGCCGCTGGTGGGGCGGATCTACCAGGGCGGGGCGGCCCTGGACGCGGCCACCGCCCTGCTGGCCATGCGGCACGACCTGCTGCCGCCGGCGGGCGTCCGCACGCCCGCGCCCGGATGCGACCTGAACTTCGTCGCCGAGGTGACCCCCGCGCCGGTCACCACCGCGATGATCAACGCCCGTGGTTTCGACGGGTTCAACGCGTCGGTCGTCCTACATCGCTATCAGCAGGAGGAGAAGTAGATGCCCAACGTGGACGCGACCGGCGGAACCGGGGTCGGGGCGGTGGTGCGCACGGCGCTCGGCACCGCCACCGACACGGTGCGCACGCTGCTGCGCATGCGTGCCCGTCCCGGCCGTGAGCAGGAGTTCGAAAGCGCCTGGCTGAAGGCCGCGGAGGTCATCAGCACGGTGCCGGGGAACATCCGCCAGGACCTGATGCGCAACCCGGACCGGCCCGGCGAGTACGTGATCGTGGCCGACTGGGAGAACCGCTCGGCGCTGGACGCCTTCGGGCGCAGCTCGCACCGGGACCAGCTCACCGCCGCCCTGCGCGACCTGCGCGACGACGCCGAACGCAACACCTACGACGTGCTGCACACCCTGGACGGGCGGGGGCCGGCGGTGCGGGTGCTGGTCACCACCACCGTGCCCGAAGGCGAGGAGGACGCGTTCGAGCAGGCGTTCCTCGAGGTCGCCGAGGCCATGCGCGGGGTGGCCGGCCGGGTCCGGGAGGAACTGCTGCACGAGCCCGGCACCGGCACGTTCCACCTGCTGGCGGAATGGGCCTCCGAGCAGGCCTTCCTGGCCTGGGTGGGGGACCCGAACCACAGCGACCGCACCAGGCAGCTCATCCCCTTCCTCGACCGCGGTTTCTCCCGCCGCATCTTCTCGATCGTCGCCCGCCCACCGGAGGACGAGGTCAACGCCGGCGCGAGCCCCGAGGCGGCCATCGGCGCGGACGCCGCCGGCGCGAACGCCCGCCCCAGGCCGGGGGCGGCCCCGCAGCAGCGCCCGACAGCGGCCCTGAGCACGGCCGCGGCCGCGACCATCCGGCCGCGGGTCGCCGGTGCCCGGCGGCCGGAGCCGGAGGCGGCGACCGACGTGCTGGTCGTCGGCGCGGGGCCGACCGGCCTGACCCTCGCCGTCGAACTCGCCCGCCGCGGCGTCGCCTGCCGGCTGGTGGACAGGAGCACCGAGCCGCCGGGCCAGGCGGACAAGGCCATCGGCGTGCACTGCCGGACGATGGAGATCTGGGAGGACCAGGGCATCGTCCAGGAGGCGATGGACGCCGGCATCTGGCTGAGCGGCCAGATCGTCGTCGTCAACGGGCACCAGACCCACCGCGTCGAGTGGGACCTGCCGGAGCTGCCGTACGCCCACCTCGGGCTGCCGCAGTACGAGACGGAACGCGTCCTCACCAACCGTTTCGCCGCCCTCGGCGGGACGATCGAGCGGGGCGTGGAACTGCGCGGCCTCACCCAGGACGCCGCCGGCGTGACCGCCCGGCTGGCGGGCGCCGACGGCGAGACGACGGTGCGCGCGAAGTACCTGGTGGGATCCGACGGCGCGCACAGCACCGTCCGCAAGGAGCTGAACCTGGTGTTCAACGCCGGCGCCGGGCGGTTCCCGCAGCTGTTCATGCTCGCCGACGTCGAGGTCGACTGGTCGCTGCCCGAAGGCTATCTGCTGCGCTTCCTGCACGAGACCGACGGCAGGATGGACGGGATGCTCGTGTGCGTCCCGCTGCGGGGCCAGGGCCGCTACCGCATCGCGACCATGGCCCCGCCGCGGATCATGGCCGAGGCCGCCCGCACGGACGTGCCGCCCGGTTTCACGAAGGAGTACGAGCCGCCAACGCTGGCCGAGTTCCAGGCCGCGCTCGACGGGCTGGCGCCGCCCGGGACGACCGCGCGCAACCTGCGCTGGTCGTCGATCTTCCGGATCAGCCACGGGATCGTCGACCGCTACCGGGTCGGCCGGGTGTTCGTCGCCGGTGACGCCGCGCACCTGCACCCGCCGGCGGGCGGGCAGGGCATGAACACCGGCATCCAGGACGCCTACAACCTCGGCTGGAAGCTCGCGCTCGCGGCGGGCGGGCACGCGGGGCCGGGCCTGCTCGACAGCTACGAGGCCGAGCGCCGCCCGGCCGGGGAGTCGGTCATGGGCCGCGCGGTGCGGGTCGCGTTCACCGACGAGATGGACAACGAGGACGAGAAGGCGCAGTTCCTCGACGAGATGCAGATGACCCTGACCTACCGCGGCAGCCCGCTGGTCGGGGAGGCGCTGGGCTGGGACGCCCCGGACCGCGGGCCGGCGGCCGGCGACCGCGCGCCGGACGTGCACGGGCTGGCCCGCCGCGGGGTCGGGCACCGGCTGCGGCTGTTCGAGCTGATCCACAGCGGCGCGCACACGCTGCTGTTCTACGGGGACGCCTCCTCGACCGAGGAGGACCTGCGCGGCTACGAGAAGATCGCCGCGGCGATCCGCCGGCAGGCCGCGGGGCTGATCAACGCCTACGTCGTGCTGGATCCGGACGCCGTCGCTCCTGCGGGCCTGGACCTGCCCGTCATCCGCGACACCGAGCGTGACTACCGGTCCGTCTACGCGACCACCGGGCCGTGCGCCCACCTGATCCGGCCGGACGGGCACATCGGCTTCCGCAGCAGGCCGGTCCTTGCCGGCGCCCTTGAAGATCACATACGTGCTGTTTTCGGATGACGACAGCCGATCGCGCCTCGGCGTGCGGCAGCGACGAAATGTGCGGAGTGTGATGAGCTGACATGCAGAACGGGGAGTTGCATGGCAAGCGGCAGGCGGCTGAATGTCGTGGTGTGCGGTGCCGGAATGGCGGGGATGACGGTCTCCCTCGCGCTGGCGCGCCTCGGGCACGCGGTCACGCTGATCGAGCGTGACACCACGGTCAGACCCGCCCGGCTCGACGAGGCCGGCGGCTGGCGACGGACCGGGGTCGCGCACCTGCACCAGCCCCACGCCTTCCTCGCCCGGATCCACGCCGAGCTGCGCGCGGGCCTGCCCGGCACACTCGACGCCCTGCGGGCCGCCGGCGCGGTCGAGGTACCCCTGCCGGACGGGACGCGCTCGTTGCGGTGCCGCCGCAGCACCCTGGAGTGGGTGCTGCGGCGTGACGTCGAGACGCAGCCCGGGATAGAGCTGCGGGCCGGGACCGTCCAGCGGGTGGAAACGCGGCGGGGAGCGGTCGTCGGGGTGCAGCTGGCCGGGGGCGGGCCGCACCCGGCCGATCTCGTGATCGACGCCGGCGGCCGGCGTGGCCGGCTGACCAGCGGGGCCCGGGACGCGGAAGGCTTCGACGAGCCGACCAACGAGGTCTACGTGTCCCGCCGCTACCGGCTGCTGCCGGGACAGCGGTTCACCGCGGTCAACCGCTGGGTGCTCGGGGTCGAGGAGGCCGACGGCTACGCGCTGCTCGTCTTCCCCCACGATGCCGGCACCTTCACCGTCGCCTTCGTCCACCTGCCCGGGGACCGGGCACTGGCGGGGCTGCGCCGGGCGCCGGTGTTCGAGTCGGCCGCCCGCATCATGTCGCTCGGGGCGGCCTGGACCGACCCGAACTTCGCCGAGCCGGTCTCCGGCGTCACGGTCATGAGCGGGCTGCGCAACACGTTCCATCCGCTGGATCCGGCCGCGCCGCTCGGCCTGCACGCGCTCGGTGACACCGTCTGCACCACCAACCCGCACTTCGGACGGGGCTCCTCGCTGACCGTCGCGCATGCGTTCCGGCTCGTGCGGGCGGTGGCCGAGGATCCCGGCGATCCCGCGGCCTGGCGGGACCGGGTCGACGCCTGGGTCCGCGGCGAGCTGCGGTCGTGGTTCGACGACGCCCAGCAGCTCGACCGGGCACGTGCCGCGGCCTGGCGGGCGGCCGTCGACGGCGGGACGCCGGCCATCCCGTCGATGAGCCCGCCGAGCCCGGCGTCGCTGCCACGGTTCGTGCTGCTCGCCGCCGCCGGTGTCGACCCGACGGTCGCGACGGCGGCGCTGCGTCACATGCAGCTGACGGATCCACCCGAGGCGCTGGACGCGGTGGAGCCGCGGGTGACGGGCCTGATCGCGCAGGGCTGGCGCCCGAGCCGTTCCCCGGGTGTGCCCACCCGGGCCGAAATGGTCGAGACGATTTCCGCGGTCAGCGTCCCGGCACGGTGATCGCCGTGATGACCAGGCCGTTGCGGGCCAGCCAGCGGCCGGTGAAACCGGTCAGCCGTTCGGGGGCCTGAGGCTCCGGGGAGACCGATCTCTCCGCGGAGGGATCCGTGGAGAGATCCGTGGAGAGGTCCGTGGAGAGGTCCGTGGAGAGATCGTTGCCGGGCCGGCCCCTCCCTGGCGGGACGCCGCCGGGGAGCACCGGCCCGTCCACCAGCAGCCGGACGGAGAAGGTGCCCCCGGCCAGGTCGATCGTGATCGACGCGTCCTCGAAACCCAGCCAGCGCCGCGCCAGCGGGAACCACGCCTTGTAGACCGACTCCTTCATGCTGAACAGCAGCCTGTCCCAGTGCACGACGGGATCGTCGGCGGGAGCACCGGGCGGCAGCGGCCCCGGGCCCGCGGTGGGACCGCCGGGCGGCAGCACACCCGAGCGCGCGGCGGGAATGCCATGCGCGGCGGGAATGCCATGCGACACGCTGCCCGGGCGCGCGGCGGGGCCGTCGCGCAGCAGCGGGTCGAGCCAGGCTCGCTCCTCGGGCAGGGCGATCTGGTCGAGCACGCCCGCCGGCAGGGCCGCGTTCGGCTCGGCGTCGATACCGACCGTGAGGATGTCGGCGGACCAGGCCGCCACCGCGGCCCGGTAGCCGGCACAGTGCGTGATGCTGCCGATCACCCCGGCGGGCCACTGCGGCTCGCCCTTGGGCCCGCGCAGGATCGGCACCGGCGGTATGCCCAGGCCGGCGAGCGCGCGGTGGGCGCACACCCGGGCGGTGGTGAACTCCCGGCGGCGCTTGTCCACGGACCGCGCGAGCGCGGCGGCCTCCGCGGGGAACAGCACCGCGTCCGGGTCGTCGGTGAACGCCTCCACCGCGACCACCGCCGGATGCAGCAGCGTGGCGAGCAGCTCGGCCCCGGGCCCGGCGACGGCCCCGCCGGACGGGGTAGCGGTGCCGGACGGGGGGGCGGGGACGGACGAGGTGACGTCAGCCACGTCTCTTCCGGCTGCGGCGCTTCCGGACACGCCGGTCCCCAGCGTCCCGGTCCCTGGTATTCCGGGCTCAGTCATGCCGCTCCGGCTCCGGGAGTATCTGCCGGGGAATGTTGCGCGGGCCGTTCCAGCGGCGCCACTCCCGGGGATAGCCGATGGAAACCTCCTCGAACCGGACGCCGTCATACCACGTCGTCCGGGGAATGTGCAGATGGCCGTAGACCACGGCGGCGGCCCGGAACCGCTGGTGCCAGTCGGCGGTGTGCTCCGTGCCGCACCACTGCGCGAACTCCGGATAGCGCAGCACATAGGTCGGATCCCGCACCAGCGGGAAATGGTTCACCAGGACGGTCGGCAGCCGCGGGTCGCATGCCGCGAGCCGTTCCCGGGTGTGCTCGACCCGGGCCCGCGACCAGGCGTCCACACTCGGGTAGGGGTCGGGGACCAGCAGGTACTCGTCCGCGCAGACCACACCCGTGCGGTGCGCCACGGCAAGCGCCTCCTCCTTGGAGGAGGTACCGGCCGGCCGGAAGGTGTAGTCGTAGAGAAGGAACAGCGGCGCCACCGTGACCGGGCCGCCGGCGCCCTCCCACACCGGATACGGATCCTCCGGGGTGAGCACGCCCAGGCGCCGGCATATCTCCACCAGATGCTGGTAACGCCGCTCACCGGTCAGCCGCACCGGATCCTTTTTCGGCGTCCACAGCTCGTGGTTACCAGGCACCCAGATCACGGTGGAGAACCGGGAACGCAGCAGCGTCAGCGCCCATTCGACGTCCGCGACGACCTCACCGACGTCACCGGCGACGATCAGCCAGTCCGCGTCCGACTCCGGCCGTAGTTCCTCGAGGAACTGCCGGTTCTCGGGGTACGCCACATGCAGATCACTGATGGCGAGCAGCTTCCCAGCCACCCGGAACGTGGTCACCCCTCCGACTTTACCCAACCCCGCCACCGGAATCGTCCGACACGACAGCACGAGACAAGTACGGGACAAGTGTGTAACAACCGCCCGCTCGCCGCGTCCCGGGCCGATGCGCCTGTCATCGACCCGGAGCGCGCGGGCCTCTCGCGTGCCGGCGGTGATCACCATCGACCTGGGCTGGGCGTACCGGGCTGGGCGTAGCCGTTGCGGACGGCGGGGCCGCCGATCGCCGGCCCCGCTCGTCGGCCAGCTCCGCCGGGTAGGCGTCGACATCCGCTTCCAACGCCACGGCGATCATCCGTCGGATGCCCTCGCGCACGAGCCCGGTCGATCAGCGACGGTGTCGGGCCGCCCTCGAGGGAACCGCCGTCCTCCACCGCGACCCCGTCATTCGGCGTCCGCTTTCTCAGCTGCCATCGAGCCTGCTCGCGAGCTGGTCGCACATCCGGTCGGACGAGCCAAGCCACATAAGCGTGTAGTTCTGGCCGTCACGGCTGGTCGTGGCATAGTCGGCACAGACAGTCGGCTCTATCTCGGTCGCCCCGTTCGGGGTGAGAAAAGCCGGGCGCGCTGGTGCTATTTTCTCCAGCAGCAGGCAGGTGCCCACGTCCAGGACGGTGGCAGGCAGCTTGCCACGGACGACCGCCACGACACCGACCGACCAGAGATAGTTCTTGTGCTGGTAGATACCGATGGCCAGCCGGTCGGTCTTGTAGGCGCATTCGGCCGCGCCGTTGACCGCTATCACCCTGTTGGCGAACTGCGTGAGTGCCGGCAGGAACGGGGTTGTGCCGTTCCGGAGGATGGACCGCTGACCGGCGGGAACAGCGGCGAGCACCCGGTCGGTGAGCTGCGAGAACTTCAGACAGGGATCCTCGGCAACCGTCCTGATCTGGTCGTCTGGAAGATCAGGCAGGAGCGAACGGGTCGTGGACCCGGGTTGTGCGCAGCTGTTCCCTGTCTCCTGGCCCGGGTTCGTCGCGCCCCTGCTCGGCGGCGCGCTCTCGCTCGGCCGCGGTGCCGGCCTCGCGCAGGAGGGAGCCCCGACCAGGAGAAAAACGGCGATCATCGATAAAACAGCCATGAACATGCGCCCACCGTGCAGGCGTGCCGGCTTACTCATCGCTGGAAACCCTGCTTTCTTCATATGGCTGGCCTGTCGGGGTGACGGTGCAACGTGCGGTGTGTCAGGCACCGCGGCTGCCTTCGCTGTCCGGACAGACCCGCCACCGG
>NZ_CEVIVC010000081.1:21502-22602 GCF_982290645.1 Protofrankia sp. CiP1_Cm_nod4 | reverse complement strand
CCCCCGCCCGCGGGCAGCTCTTTTTTCGCTGCTGGCCAGCCCGGCCAGCGCCTGTTCGACACGGGCGCCACCGGGCGGCCGGACGACCGTCGGCCCGGTGGCGCGCAGCCACCGCCCGGCCGGGTGCTCCCGGCCGCCATGCCCCGGGCTGCCGTACCACCGGCATCCCTGCCACCTGCGGCGGTACCACCGGCATCCCTACCGCCGGTGGGTATGCCGCCGGACGGCGGTTTCGGGGGGAGCGCAGGCCCGGCACCGGCCCGTGGCCCGGCCGGGTACGGCGGCCCCGGCTCCACCGGTAACGGCGCGCCGGGCTCCGGCGGTTTCGGGGACCGTTACGGAAGCGGTCGTCCGAACGGTTACGGGCCGACAGGCCATCAGGCCGGTTACCCGTCGCTCATGGGAAATGATCGTGAGCTCCTGCCCCGCCAGCCGGACAGCGCCGGGCCGGGGGACGGATCGACTTCCTACCTGACGGGCGACCCGTTCCGGGCGGCACAGCCCCACGGCCGCGGACGGCTGTCCCCTGCCGGGCCGAACCCGCTGCCTCCCGACCGGGGCGGCCCCCTGGACGGGGGCCCGGCCACCCCAGCCGGCAGCCCGGTTCCGAACGGCTACGGAGCGGGCGGATATCCCGGTTCCGGGGCCGCTCGGGCCCTCGTCCGCGGTGCCGGCGTGAACGACGGCGCGCCGTCCGCTCCTGGCGCACCCCGGCCGGCCGCCGGGAGAGCGGGCGGCGGCAACGACCGGGCCGTGCTTCTCCCGCCCGCCTACCGGGGCCAGGCCGCGGCCACCAGGGCTGAGCCGCCCGCTCCCGCCCGGACGCATTCACGTACCGCCCCCCGGCCACCGTCGGCGATGTCCGGAGCCAGGACGCCCGGGGGCGGCCTGCCAGGCGAGGCGGCCTTCGCGGACCCTGCCGCGGCGTCCTCCGCCGCCGGGCCGGTGGAACGCACCGATATCGTGCCGAGGGTCACTGACGCCGTACGGCCAAGGACGTCGCGTGACAATATGCCGTCGCCTCCAACCGTGCCACCCGGGGTGCTGGGACAACCGCTGTCGGAGATGACCGCGACGCTGTCGAGGATCGGGTCCGTGCC
>NZ_CEVIVC010000081.1:16112-21152 GCF_982290645.1 Protofrankia sp. CiP1_Cm_nod4 | reverse complement strand
GACACCGGTCCCGATGACGACGAGGGCTGGAAGCCGTCCAGTTCTGTCCGTAAGAAGACGGGCCGGCCGGGTACGGTGACGGCACGGGCCTCCTCCCCGGGCGGCGCTTCCAGGGACACCGGGGCACGAGGGCCTGAGCAGCGTTCGACGGCGTCCGGGGCCGTGAAACGTGCGGCCGGCCGGCCGGTCAGCCGGCGGGGTGAGCCGGATCCCGGTGACGACATCGACGACATCGACGACGCGGACGACGACATCGATGATGGCGGCGGCTTCGGCGCGGGGCTGCTGGCGCGCTACCGGCACGGGTGGACCGGCCCGTTGATTGTCGCGGTACTGGTGTCCCTGGTGGCGTTCGGGCTGTACGCCCTGCTGTCGGGCGGGACGGAGGATTCCGCAACGGGGGCTCCGGACGCCCGGGTGGATCCCGGCGCCACCGCCGCGGCGTCCGCGTCCGGGGGCGCGTCGACGCCGGCGACGAGCAATCCGGACGCCACAGCCGGCCGGGCGCTGGTCGACGGCACCTACCGCTGCTATCGGACGGCCGACGGTGACCCGCCGGCCGACGGGGCCGCCTCGGCCGGCAGCCGGAACTCCCAGGCGTCCACGGCACTGCCGAACAGGCTCGTCGTGCCACGCGAGAGCGGCAGCTATCGCTGGGACGACCAGCAGGGCACCTACTCGATCACAAAGAACAGCCTGAGTACCGACAGCGTGATTTTTGCCGATATCCAGTTCGCCGACGGTCCACTCAAGAACATCAAGGCGCTGTTCATCAACCGGGCGGGCGCTGGCGACGCCGGGAAGGACGGCGGTTTCCTGACCTTCAAGGACGGATCGAACCGGTGGTGTGCGATCAACTAGACTCCGGGTCCGGGAAAAACCGCGATCATATGTTCTCCGGCCGGTATCCCCACCCGTCGGAGCCTGCTCCCGCCGGCCCCGACGGGTGGGCCGAAGGAGAAACCTTCCGTCCCCGGTCTGGTCTGCTGCGTGTCGACCGGGACCCAGTGCCCGGGTTTGAACCAGCGTGCGGCAGGATCAGGACTCATGCTCCACTCTGACCGCCCGACACACGCCGGACAGGGACGCCTCGACGCAGTGTCGGATACCGACGGCCCCGAAGCGGCCGGCCCGGGCGGGCCGCCTGCCGCGGCCCGGGGAAGCGAGTCTTCCGAGCCCCGTGGGTTTCCCGGGCCTTCCGGGTCACTCGTCGGGCCTCCCGCACCGGTTCCGCCGCCGTGGCGGGAATCCCGGGCGCCGACGGCGGAGCCCGTCGCGGGGAGGAAGCAGGATCAGGTCTCCCAGCAGGTTCCCCCCGGCGCACCCCCCGCCGCCGCAGGCCGCTCCGGTGATGCCGGTGGGCGTTTCCTCAGCCGGCGCACACTGCTGACCCTGGCCGGCGTGGCGACCGCCGGGGTTCCCCTTGCCGCCTGCGGTGGCTCCGGGAGCGGGGCGAAGGCGAAGCGGGTCATCAGGATCGGCTATGTGAGCCCGCAGACGGGGGCGCTGTCCGCCTTCGGTGCCGCGGACAGGTACGTCACCGACACCATCCGGGCCTTCTTCCAGCGCCAGGGCGGAATGACCATCGGCGCGCGCACCTATCCGGTTGAGATCATCGTCCGGGACAGCCAGTCCGACCAGAACCGCGCGGCCCAGGCCGCCGACGACCTGATCTACACCGACCGGGTGGACATCGTCCTCGTCGCCTCCACACCGGAGACCACCAACCCGGTCTCGGACCAGTGCGAGGCGAACGAGATACCGTGCATCTCCACGGCCGCCCCCTGGCAGTCATGGTTCAACGGGCGTGGTGGCGACCCGGCCCGTCCGTTCAAGTGGACCTACCACTTCTTCTGGGGCCTTGAGGACGTGACCAGGGTCTACCGGAACATGTGGGGCCAGTTGCCCACCAACAAGAAGGTCGGTGCGCTCTGGCCGGACGACTCCGACGGCAGAACGTTCGCCGACGAGACCATCGGCTTCCCGCCGGCCATAACCGCCGGGGGCTACACGCTGGTGAAGCCTCCCTCCTTCCCCGCCGGGACGCCGGACTTCACCATCCAGCTGGACGTGCTCAAGCGGGCCGGCGTGGACATCCTGACCGGCGTGCTGACGCCGGCGGACTTCCAGACCTTCTGGAAGCAGGCGGCGGCGAAGGACTTCAGCCCGAAGATTGTCACGGTCGCCAAGGGGCTGCTGTTCCCGGGCTCGGTCCAGGCCCTCGGCCAGGAGGGCAACAATCTCGGTACCGAGGTCTGGTGGTCGCCCTTCCACCGGTTCAAGAGCTCGTTGACGGGGGCCACCCCGGCCACGCTGGCCAAGGACTTCACGGACAAGACCGGTTCCCCCTGGGTGCAGACCCTCGGCTTCGTGCACGCGCTCTACGAACTCGCCACGGAGGCGTTGGCCCAGGTCGGCTCGCCTGACGACCGGGCGGGCCTGGCGGCGGCGATCGGGAAGCTGCGTGCGAACACGATCGTGGGGGAGGTCGGTTTCGGCGGCTCGGCCGACATTCCCAAGAACGTGGCGAAGACGCCTCTGGTCGGGGGCCAGTGGCGGACGGCGGGCGCCGGCTACAGTCTGGTCATCGTCGGCGACGAATCGATCAGTAACATTGCCGCGCAGCCAGGGCGGCTGCTGCCGTACAGCAGGGTTGTCCAGGGGCCCTGAGAACAGCCACCCGCTCGATCCGGTCCGCCCCCTGGCGCCCGGCTCTGTCGCACCGGGCCCGCTCGGTGCGACAGAGCCGGGCGCTGTCCCTCGTGTGCCTGTCCTTGGTCCGGAGGAACAGCCCGCGGCCGTGGTGGACCGGGCCGGGGCCGCAGGCCTGGGCCATCACGAGGACGACGTGTCACGCCGGGCCGGTGCGGCCCGGATGGAGGATCAGGTCCTGGCCACCGCTCGTGACATCGTGTGCTCGACCACCGCGATCAGCGCGCTTTTCGTCGAGTGGCGGTTACGCGCGTCGCAGGTGATGATCGGTATGCTCGGGTTGATCTGCAGGGCTTCCCGGACGTCGTCTATGGAATGCCGCAGGATCCCGTCGAAACAGTTCACCCCGACGACGAATGGCAACTGCCGCTGTTCGAAGTAGTCCACGGCCGCGAAACAGTCGGCGAGCCGCCGGGTGTCGGCCAGGACGATGGCACCGATGGCGCCCCGCACGATGTCGTCCCACATGAACCAGAACCGGTACTGTCCCGGCGTGCCGAACAGATAGAGGATCAGATCCTCGTCCAGGGAGACCCGGCCGAAGTCCATTGCGACCGTGGTCGTCGTCTTGTCGGAGATGTGGGTCAGGTCGTCGACGTGCGCCCCCGCCTCGGTCATGACCGCCTCGGTCCGCAGCGGAACGATCTCGGACACCGAGCCGACAAAAGTCGTCTTGCCGGCGCCGAAACCACCAGCAACGACAATCTTGACCGAAGTAGTGGCGACGGAGGAGTTGACCCGCCTCCGGTCAGAGCTTGCGAAGGCCACTGAGCACCCTTTCGAGCAGCGCGAGGTCCGGCGCCTCGTCGCGGTCGGGTTGTTGGTGTACCCGGACGTAACCTTCGTCCGCCATGTCACCGACCAGCACCCTGGCGACTCCGAGGGGAACCCGCAGACCGGCGGCGATCTCCGCAACTGATCGCACCTGCCGGCACATGGCGGCGATTGTCTGTTGTTCCAGGGCAAGTTGGATTGCCCGTTCTTCACCAAAGGACGTTGTGACGACAAGCGCCTCGATGGCGAGTTCGTATCGTGAACGCGTCCGGCCACCGGTCATCGCGTAGGGACGGACAACCGGCCCCGGGGTATTCGCGGGATCGGTACTCACCCTGACCCCCTGTGCTCCTGTCGGTTCACCGCGGAAGGATCCCCTGCAGCTCGGCTCGCAGCGCGGGAGTGAGCACATCCGTGGTCCGGGTCACCAGCAGTGCCATCTCGTACCCCACAAGCCCGATGTCACATGACGGCGCGGCGAGAACCGCCATACTTGCCCCGTCGCTGATCGCCATGATGAACAGGAACCCATGTTCCATCTCGACGACCGTCTGTGTCACGTTGCCCGCATCGAAAACCCGGGCGGCGCCCTGGGTCAGGCTCACCAGGCCTGACGCGACGGCGGCCAACTGGTCCGCCCGGTCACGTGGGAAGCCGTCCGAGACCGCCAGCAACAGGCCGTCCGCGGAAACCACCACGGTGTGCGCGACACCGGGAACTCTTTCGACGAAATTGTTGATCAACCAGTTGAGGTTCTGTGCGTCTGAGCTCATGGGCGTCACATTTCCTCCTGGGTGTTTCGGCGAGAGCTGTGGGGGGTGTCCTGGGTGACATCACGGGCCTGCCGAACGCCCTGGTAGAAGCTGGCAAGCCGGCCACCGACCGCTTCCGGGGAGCGGGAGCCCCCCTCCGGCTGGCGCCGTGATGTGGTTTCAGCGCTGCCAGGTACGAGGTGCGTCATCGGGACACGCAACGGGAGACCGGCGCGGGTCGTCCCGGCGGGGGCGGGCTGGCGGACGGCTTCCGCGGCACGCCAGCCGGCGTCGGCCGCGGACGACCATGACACGGGCCGGGGATCCGGCGCGGCGGGCGCCTGGCGGTTCGCCAACGGAACGGGCTGGGCGTCGGCGGGGCCGGCCGCGGTGGCCGGCAGCGGGGATTCTCCCGGGGCCTGCGACCAGCCGGGCACGGGGATGTCGGCGGGTGCCGGGCCCCGGAGCCCGGGCCGGCCGGCCGGCGCCGGGAAGGGTGACGGCCGGCGGCCGACGTCACCGCTGGCGCTGACGTCGGCCGGCCGCGGTCCGGCCGGGGCACGCTGCGGCAGCGGTCCGGCCGGGGCACGCTGCGGCAGCGGTCCGGGGCGCTCCGGCGGGGCAGCGGCCCTCGGCCGGGCCGGCAGCGGATGCGGGGACGTCGGGGCCTGGCGCTGGAACCACGCGGAGACCGAATCGAAGATCGGGGTCGTGTCGTTGTCCTCGCCGTCCCGGTCGGCGGCCGGCTCCTCGGCACCGTCGGTACGGGAGGCCCGATCGACACTGTCGCCATAGGGCACGT
>NZ_CEVIVC010000081.1:0-15726 GCF_982290645.1 Protofrankia sp. CiP1_Cm_nod4 | reverse complement strand
CGTCGTCGCGCGCGGTCGGTGCCCGCTCCGTCCGGAAGTCGGGGCGCGGGCCGCCGCCCGCCGGGATGCCCGTCGGTAGTTCCCCGGTCTGGCCGCCGGTGACGGTGGGCTGGGAATAGGCGGCCGGCGGGGGAGCCTGCCGGCCGAACGGGAGCGTGTCGGGAGCGGGCACGACCGGTGCGCTGTCCGTGGTGATCCGGTCTGTCGGCCCGGGCGGGGCCGCTCCGGTCAGGTCGATGCCGCCGGTGCCCGGGGAGGCCGGGCCCACCGGATCCAGGTGCGCCGAACTGGTGCCGCTGGTGCCGCCGGCGAGGTCCAGGTAGGTCGCGCCGGTGCCCGGGCCGGAGGGGGTCCCCGCGCCCGGTCCCCGGGGGATCTCGTAGCTGCCGGTAGAGGGGTCGCTGTGGAAGGGTGGCGGATCGGCGTTCGGCTGGCGAGCCGTGGTTCTGGAGATCTCCAGCGGACCGGTGCCGGCGCCGAAGCCACCACCGGCCTCCAGCCGCTCCACTCCGAACTCGTCGAGGCCGGTGAACCGCTCGTCCGTAGCGGTGTGGCCCGCGCCGTTCCCGTTCCCGTTCCCGTTCATGCCCGGTACGGGCAGGGGGGGCGGCGCTCCGGGGCCGTTGCGCGAACCGGGCGGATGCGGGTCGTCGCCTTTTGGCAGGGTGTCCCTGTCGACGAACACGCGGTCGTTGGAGCCGCCCCGTGACATGCCGTTCGCCAGGGACGTCGCGTCGAGCCCCGCGTGGCCGTTGGACAGCGCCGGTGACAGGCCGTTGTCGAGCGTCGACCGACCGGCCGGGGAACGGCCGGTGACCAGCGGTGCCGTGGGGCGCGCCGGTGTGCTCGGGGCTGTCTCGCCGGCGACGACCTTGGCTGGCAGCCGTACCACGGCGGTGATCCCACCGGAGGCCGATTCGCGCAGCTGGACGTGGATGGCGTGCCGGCCGGCCAGCCGGCCGACCGCGAACAGGCCCATCGTGCGGGACACCGACACGTCGATGACGGGTGGGTTGGCCAGCCGCTCGTTGATGCGCTCGAGCTCCTTGGCCGGCATCCCGATGCCGCGGTCCTCGATCTCGATCGTCGCTCCGGCGCCAGGCCCCAGGGAGCGGCTGGTGACCTGCACATCGGTCGCCGGCGGGGAGAAGGAGGTGGCGTTCTCCAACAGCTCGGCGATGAGGTGCACGACGTCGCTGACGGCGTTGCCGGTGATCGACACCCCGGCCGCCGCCGTCTGCTTGACCCTCGTGTACTGCTCGACCTCGGAGATCGCGGCGAGGACGACCTCGTTGAGCGGGACGGGGTGGGTCCACCTGCGGGCCGTGTCGGTGCCGGCGAGCACCAGCAGGCTCTCGTTGTTCCGGCGCATACGGGTCGCCAGGTGGTCGAGCTTGAACAGGTTGGAGAGCTGGTCCGGGTCCTGCTCCCGGTTCTCCAGGTCGTCGATGAGCCGCAGCTGCCGTTCGACCAGCCCCTGGCTTCGCCGGGACAGGTTGACGAACATGGCGTTGACGTTGTTCCGCAGCACGGCCTGTTCGGACGCGAGGCGGACGGCCTCCCGGTGCACCTCGTCGAACGCGCGGGCGACTTCGCCGATCTCCTCGTCGGTGTTGATACCGACTGGTTCGATCTCGGTGTCGATGTCCTGGTCGGTGGAGTCGCGCAGCCGGCGGACCGACTCGGGCAGCCGGCGGCCGGCGACGTCCAGCGCGGCCGCGCGCAGCCCGAGCAGGGGGCGTACCAGGGAGCGGGCGACGATCATCGCGGCGAGCATGGCGGTCGTCAGGATGAGGACGATGAGCAGACCGGACAGCAGCGCTCGGCGCTGGATACCCGACCGCAGCGTGTCGACGCGGTTCTCGGTGTCGTTGTACAGGGAATCGATGATCTTGGCGTTGAGGTTCATCGTGCCCTGGGCCGACTGCAGCCACTTCAGGTCCTCGAGCGCGAGCGGCTGCCCGACCCGTCCTGTCAGGACGTTCTGCACCTCGTTGCTGGTCTCCGAGACGTCCGGGCCGACGAGCGTCTCCCGGTACACCCTGGCCTGCTCCGGGCTGGCCGCCGCCTCGAAACGGGAGATCTGGCTTTCGCGTTCCGTGTTCAGACCGACGAACAGCCGGTAGTCACCGCTGTCGAAGCGGCCCTGCTGGTTGATGCCGTGGATGAGGGACTGCTGGGCGGACAGGCGTTCCCACGCGCGGATGGCGGCGTCGAGGGTCTCCACGCCGGCGTTCAGCGTGGCGTCGTCCTGGCCCTGCGGGATGAGCGGCACCAGGCTGAGCAGGCTGTCGATCATCCCGGTGTAGGCCACCTGGACGGAGTTCGACGAAGCCAGGGTCAGCGCGGTCGCGCGCACGTTGGCCCGGTGCGACAGCCGGTCCGCGATCGACTGGAGCACTGTCCGGGTCTGCTCGGTGAACGCGTCCTGCTGGCCCCGGACGTTCTGCTCGTACTGCCGGGCCGCCTCGTCGACCTGCGCCTGCACCGTTCTGACGCGCTCGGGGACGCGGGAGCCCGGCTGCGGCGTGCCGCGTGAGGCGACATAACCGACCGTATAGGTACGCTCCTGCTCCAGCGCGGACACCAACGCCGTGGCGGCGCGGCTTATCCTCACCATGTCCTGGGCGCGGTTGACGTCCCGGGTACTGGTCAGCACGCTGTTGGCGCCCATCGCGGCGTTGACCAGAATCGCGACGATCGGGACCGCGAGGATCGCGATCAGCTTGGTACGGACCCGCCAGTTCGCCGGCGCGCTGAGCAGTGCTCTTACGTGTCGTATGCCGCCTGGGCCCCGTGATGTGATGGCTGGGGCGTCGACCTGAGACCCGCCGTCATCAGCGGACCGCTCCGGCTCCTGCGGTGTGACCTCGCCCGCCGGGGGAGCGTCGATGCCCGTGCCGGCTATCGGTTGTCTGCGCACGTACCTTCGCAACCTCTCCGCCAGCCTCCCGGAACAATGACGTACCGGGATGGCCCGGTATCGGGCCCGGATGTCCCTCGATAGGCACCATAGCGGTATGGCCGGCCATCCCGACACGCGCCTGCCCTAAACTAGATGTCCGCTTCCGATCCTTCCGTCCGGCCCGTTCCAGGGCCGTCCGCTGGCATGCCCGCGGCCTGGACGCGGTCTGGACGCGGTCTGCCCGAGGCCTGCCCGAGGCCTGCCCGAGGCCTGGACGAGGCCTGGACGAGGCCTGGACGGCTGGGCCGCCGGTTGCGCTGTCGCGCAGGTGCTTTTCCGGCTGCCGCGCCGGGCGTCGCGTCCGTCCTTCACGGGTCTGCCGCCTTCTCGGCCGGCCTGGCCGTTCTTCGCGATCCTGGCCCTCGGTGGGCCTGGCGTCTTCTCCGTAGGCTTGGCGTCGTGGACACCGCCATCTCGAAGCCGGCCGCCTCGACACCGGCCGCGGGCCCGACCGGCAACGGCCGAGGGGACGACGCGCCGGCCGCCCCCGGCCTCGCGTCCCCGGCCACCGACGCGTCCGCGGCCACCGACGCGTCCGGAGTCTCCCGCCCGGCTCACGACACGGTTCTGGTCGTCGACTTCGGCGCTCAGTACGCCCAGCTCATCGCCAGGCGGGTGCGGGAGTGCCACGTCTACTCGGAGATCGTGCCCTGGGACATCTCGGTCGCGGAGATCCTCGCCCGGCGTCCCGCCGCGGTGATCCTCTCGGGCGGGCCGAAGTCGGTCTACTCGCCGGGCGCCCCGGAGGTGGACCCCGCGCTCTTCCGTGCCGGGGTGCCGGTGCTGGGCATCTGCTACGGCCACCAGGTGATGGCGCACGCGCTGGCCGGGACGGTGGCCCGCACGGGCGTCGCGGAGTACGGCGCGACCCGCCTGACCGTCACCGCCGGCGGTGTCCTGTTCGCGGACCTGCCCACCACCCAGCAGGTGTGGATGTCCCACGGCGACTCGGTGACGGCGGCGCCGCCGGGGTTTGTGGTCACCGCGTCGACGCCGTCGACCCCGGTCGCGGCCTTCGAGGACGTCGCGCGCGGGCTGTTCGGCGTGCAGTTCCACCCGGAGGTGGTGCACAGCGACCGCGGCCTGGACGTCCTGCGGCGTTTCCTGTTCGCCGGCGCCGGCTGCCGGCCCAACTGGACGATGGTCAACATCGCGGACGAGGCGGTCGCGGCGGTCCGGGCCCAGCTCGGCGACGCGCGCGCGATCTGCGGGCTGTCCGGCGGGGTGGACTCGGCGGTGGCCGCGGCGGTCGTCCACCGCGCCGTGGGCGACAGGCTGACCTGCGTGTTCGTCGATCACGGCCTGCTGCGCGCGGGCGAGGCGGAGCAGGTGGAGAAGGACTTCGTCGCCTCGACCGGGGTCGAACTGGTGCACGTCAAGGCCGCCGACCGGTTCGCCGCGGCGCTCGCCGGCGTCAGCGACCCGGAGCGTAAGCGCAAGATAATCGGACGGGAGTTCATCCGGGTGTTCGAGGCCGCCGCCCGCGAGCTGGAGGCTCAGGCCGAGGCGGAGGGCTCCCGGATCGAGTTCCTGGTGCAGGGCACCTTGTATCCGGACGTCATCGAGTCCGGCTCGCCGACCGCGGCGAAGATCAAATCGCATCACAACGTCGGCGGGCTCCCCGAGGATCTGCAGTTCTCCCTGGTGGAGCCGTTGCGCACCCTGTTCAAGGACGAGGTGCGCCGGCTCGGCGAGGAACTCGGGCTGCCGGAGGAGATCGTCTGGCGGCAGCCCTTCCCGGGGCCTGGCCTGGCTGTCCGGATCATCGGTGAGGTCACCCCGCAGCGGCTGGCGACGCTGCGGGCCGCGGACGCGATCGTCCGCGGGGAGATCCGCCGGGCCGGGCTGGACCGCGAGATCTGGCAGGTGTTCGCGGTACTGCTGGCGGACGTCCGCTCGGTGGGGGTCCAGGGGGACGAGCGCACCTACGGGCATCCGGTCGTGCTGCGCGCGGTCACCAGCGAGGACGCGATGACCGCCGACTGGGCCCGGCTGCCCTACGACCTGCTCGAACGCATCTCGAACCGGGTGGTCAACGAGGTCGAGCAGGTCAACCGGGTGGTGTACGACATCACCTCGAAGCCTCCCGGCACCATCGAGTGGGAGTGACCCGGGCCGCGGCGGCCCGGCGCACCCGGCGCACCCGGCGTACGCAGGGAAGAAAGAAAAGGAAAAGAAGATGCGGTGCGACAAAGAAGAGCGGTGCGGCCGGACGTCACGCGGCGGGGATGCGCAGGGGCCCGGCGGCCAGAGCGCGGACACGGCCGGCGGTGACCGGGTCGATGTTGCCGCCGGAGAGGACCACCGCGGTCGGGCCCTGCGCGAGCTCGGGGTGACGCAGCAGCGCCGCCGTCCCCGCGGCCCCGGCGGGCTCCACCGTCTGGCCGTCGGCGCGCAGCAGCGCCGCCATCGCCTCCCACAGCGCGTCCTCGTCGACCGTGATCACATCGTCCACCAGGGCGGTGGCGAGCGCCAGGGTCAGGCTGCCCGGGGTCCGCACGGCTATGCCGTCGGCGATGGTGGCCGCCGGGACGCACACCGGCCGGCCGGCGCGCCAGGACAGGGCGAAGGCGGGCGCGCCCGCGGCCTGGACGCCGATCACCCGCACGTCGCGCCGCCGCTGTCTGATCGCCGCCGCTATCCCGCTGATCAGGCCGCCGCCACCGATACCCACCAGGACGGTCCGCAGGCCGGGGACCTGCTCGGTGAGCTCGAGCCCGATCGTGCCCTGCCCGGCGATCACGACCGGATCGTCGAAGGGATGCACCAGCAGCCCGCCGTGCCCGCGCGCGGTGGACTCGGCGGCCAGCAGGGCGGCGTCGATCCCGCCATGGACGTGCTCGACCCGCGCGCCGAGGCGGCGGGTGCGCGCGACCTTGACCGGGCTCGCACCGGCCGGGACGAAGATCGTGGCTGGGACGCCGAAGTGGGCCGCCGCGTACGCGACGCCCTGGGCGTGGTTGCCGGCGCTGGCGGCGACCACCCCCCTGGCCCGGACGGCGGGGTCGGCGAGCGCGATCCGGGCGAAGGCGCCGCGTAGCTTGAACGACGCGGTGCGTTGTTCATTCTCGCACTTCAGCCACACCGGCACGCCGGTCAGCCGGGACAGGTGAGCGCTGGGCGTGACCCTGGTCCGCCGGAGCACCGGCGCGAGGACGACCGCGGCTGTGGCGACGTCGATCGTGTCGCGGTCGACGGCCACCGTGTCTCGGTTCGTCGTGCCGCGGTTCGTCGTGCCGCGGTTCATGGTCTCGAGGGCCCGCGTGCCGTTAGCGCCGTCGGCGCCGTCCGTGGACGCCGCGGGCGCGCCGGATCTGGGTGGGACGTCGGTGTCGTCCGTACCGGCGCGGCCTGTCTCCCCGGTGGCGCGTGCCGTACCAGCGGCGCTACCAGCGGCGTCGGTCCCGCTCGTCCTGCCGGAGGTCTCTCCGGTGCTCTCTGTTCTCCCGCCGGTGGTACGTGTCGGGTTCTCGGTCGGTTGGCGCATCGTCGTGCTCCCGGTAGCTCGGCGGCCACCTCCGACGTGACCGCGGCAACAAAAAAAGCCCCCCGCCGAACTGGCAGGAGGGCGAGGCGCGCGGACCCGTCGGTGTCGCTCCGAAAGCACGTCGGGCTGAAAAGCCCGTCCGCGAGAGCAAGGTCGCGCGCCTAATTAATGATCATAATGTGCTGCGGCACCTTTTTATTTTGCTCTTGGGCGCTGGTGGTCGTCAAACCCGCCGGCCCGCCCGCGTGCCAGACGCCCGTCACACCCGGTGGCGGGACGGCGGCTACCGGTGGTGCGCACTATGAAGCGGGCTGTAGCGTGAACCGTGCTGTGGGTCGCCGAGCCACAGCACGGCGTGGTGTGGGTGTGACAGCCTGAACCGGGACGCCGGGTCGTGACGCGCACCGGGGCCTCGTAGGGTGAGAACCATGTACCGCCGTCGGACGAGCCGGGCGTCGAACGTATGATCGGAACCCTATGAGCGCGCTTCCCGGTGGCCCGTACCCCGACTTCGGCCCGTACTCGGGCTTCGGCCCGTACCCCGGCTTCGACGACGTCGCTGACGACCGGGACGAGCCGGCGTCGCCAACGGCTCCGGGTGTGCCGGGCGCTCGTCCCGCCACGCCCCGGCTCGCTCCCGACGCGCTGCTCGACGGCCTGAACCCGCAGCAGCGGGCGGCGGTCGTCCACACGGGCTCGCCGCTGCTCGTCGTCGCGGGCGCGGGCTCCGGCAAGACGCGGGTGCTGGCGAACCGGATCGCCTACCTGCTCGCCGCCCGCGGGGCCCGGGCCGGCGAGATCCTGGCGATCACGTTCACCAACAAGGCCGCGAACGAGATGAAGGAGCGGGTCGCCGCGCTCGTCGGCACCCGCACCCGGGCGATGTGGGTGAGCACCTTTCATTCCGCCTGCGTGCGCATCCTGCGGTCGCACGCCAAGCGCATCGGGTTCACCAGCAGCTTCTCGATCTACGACGCGGCGGATGCCCAGCGCCTGGTCACGCTGGTCGCGCGCGACCTGGACATCGACCCGAAGCGCTACCCGGCGCGCGCGCTCGCCACCGGGATCAGCAACCTGAAGAACGAGCTGGTCGACTGGGAGACCGCCATGAGCCGGGCGACCGGCCATGCCGAACGTGCCGTCGCCGAGGTCTACGGGCTCTACCAGCGCCGGCTGGCCGAGTCGAACGCGTTCGACTTCGACGACCTGATCATGACGACGGTGAACCTGCTGCAGGCGTTCCCGGACGTCGCCGAGCACTACCGACGCCGGTTCCGGCACGTCCTCATCGACGAGTACCAGGACACCAACCACGCCCAGTACGTCCTGGTGCGGGAACTGGTGGGGCAGGCGCCCCGGCTGACCGTCGACGGCGAGCCGGTACGGCCGGCTCCGGTGCCGCCGGGCTCCGACGCCGACGCCGACGGGCCCGCGGTGGGGCCGGCCGAGCTGTGCGTGGTCGGCGACGCCGACCAGTCGATCTACGCCTTCCGGGGCGCGAACATCCGCAACATCGTCGAGTTCGAGCAGGACTACCCCGACGCCACCGTGATCCTGCTGGAGCAGAACTACCGGTCCACGCAGACGATCCTGTCCGCGGCGAACGCGGTGATAGCCCGTAACGCCCGGCGCAAGCCCAAGCGGCTGTGGTCGGACGCCGGGGACGGCGAGAAGATCGTCGGCTATGTCGCGGACAGCGAGCACGGCGAGGCCGCCTTCGTCGCCGCCGAGGTCGACCGGCTCTCCGACGCCGAGCTGGCGCGTCCCGGCGAGGTCGCCGTCTTCTACCGCACCAACGCCCAGAGCCGGGTCTTTGAAGAGATCTTCATCCGGGTCGGCCTGCCCTACCGGGTGATCGGCGGGGTGCGCTTCTACGAGCGCCGTGAGGTCCGGGACCTGCTCGCCTACCTGCGGGTACTGGTGAACCCGGCGGACACGGTGAACCTGCGGCGCATCCTCAACGTGCCCAGGCGGGGGATCGGCGAGCGGGCCGAGGCGATGCTCGCCGCCTTCGCCGAACGTGAGCGCGTCCCCTTCGCCGACGCCCTGAACCGGGTGGACGAGGTCCCGGGCCTGGCCGCCCGGTCGGCGAACGCGGTCCGTGGTTTCGCCGCTCTGCTCGCCGAGCTGCGCACGGCCGTGGCCGACGGCCCGGTCGCGGCGCTGGAGACGGTGCTGGAGCGGACCGGTTACCTCACCGAACTGGCCGCCGCGGACGCCCTCGAGGCCGAGGGGCGGGCGGAGAACCTCCAGGAGCTGGCCAACGTCGCCCGGGAGTTCAGCGAGCAGTTCCCGCAGGGCTCGCTCGCGGACTTCCTCGAGCAGGTCTCCCTGGTCGCCGACGCCGACCAGGTGCCCGGCCCCGAGGATGGCGAGGGCGGCGCGGACGGCGCGGGCGGTGCCGCCGGGGCCGTCACCCTGATGACGCTGCACAGCGCCAAGGGGCTGGAGTTCCCGGTGGTCTTCCTCACCGGGCTGGAGGACGGTGTCTTCCCGCACCTGCGCACGCTCGGCGACTCCACCGAGCTCGAGGAGGAACGCAGGCTCGCCTACGTCGGCATCACCCGGGCGCGTGTCCGGCTGTACCTGACCCGGGCGGAGGTCCGCAGCGCCTGGGGCCAGCCGGCGTACAACCCGCCGTCGCGGTTCCTCGAGGAGGTACCGGCCGAGCTGGTCGGCTGGCAGGGGAACACCCAGCCGGCGTCGGCCGCCGCCCACCCGCGGACGAGCGCGTGGGGCTCGGCGCCCGCGGGGCCGTCCGGCGCGCGGGTCGGCGGGCTGCCGGGGCGCCGGCCCGCGCCGGCCCCCCGCCCGATTCCCGACCTGTCCCTGGGGGACCGGGTCAACCACGACACCTTCGGGCTCGGTCAGGTCGTCGCGGTGGCCGGCGCGGGGGACAACCGCGAGGTGAGCATCGACTTCGGCGAGGGAACCGGGACCAAACGCCTGCTCCTGCGCTATGCCCCCGTCGAGAAGCTGTGAGCGTCCCGCGCACCCGCGTTCGGCAGGCCCGACGGGCGGCTGGCCCGTACTGACATCCGCTGCCGCTGCCGCTGCCTGATGGCCGGCTATCCGTTACCGATGCCCGCCGGACGTTGGTGGCATCGGCACGGCACGGCACGGCCGGTGGAAGAGCGGCCGGCGGTAGCCGCTGGTTGAAGGCCGGTAACTGCTGGTCGAAGGCTGGTAGCCGATGCTGGGAGAACGGTGGCGGTCAGTAGGAGACGTTGTGCCTGGCGAGCCACGCGAGCGGGTCGATCTTGGTGCCGTTCTGGCCGCCCAGCCGGACCTCGAAGTGCAGGTGCGGCCCGGTGGAGAAGCCGGTCGACCCCTCCAGGCCCACCTGCTGGCCGGTGGCGACCTGCTGGCCGACCCGGACGCTGATCCGGGACAGGTGGGCGTAGCAGGTGACCACGTTGTTCGCGTGCTGGATCTGGACGAAGTTGCCGTAGCCGGACTCCCACCCCGCGTAGATGATGATGCCGCCGTGGGCGGCGACGACCGGGGTCCCCATCGGCGCGCCGAGGTCGATACCGGGGTGGCCGTTCGCGCCGCCGAAATGCTGGGTGAGCCTGGCCTGTATCGGGCTGACCCAGCGCAGTTCCTCCTGCTGGCGCGCGCTCTCCGTGGCCGTGGTCCGCTGCTGGAGGAGCAGGATGGACAGCTGGGCCAGCGCCTCGTCCCGGTCGACACGGTCGGCCTGGGCCTGGCGTCGCGCGGCGTCGTCGCGTTGCTGCCCGAGCAGGGCGGGGTCGCTCAGCCTGTCGGTGGCGGCGTCCGCCACGCCGCCGGACGCGGGGTCGGCGACCGTCCCGGCGGTGCGCAGGCCGGGAATGACCACCGGCTCGGAGTGCGCGATACCGGTTGTGTTGATCATAACGATGCCGAGGGTGGAGACCACGGCGGTGGCGATGCCGGTACGGCGGATCTGCGCTGCCAAGGCCGCCCGGCGGGCGGAACCGGACGGGCCGCCGTGGCCCGTGGCCCTGCCCTGACCGCGATGCCGCCCTGAGTTACGGGCTGGGGGCTGCGACAACCCGAACTCACGCTCCCGTTGCTCGACAGAACTTCTGCCGCGCCCCGGCATGCCCTGTCACGGCGTGTTACGGCACGGCATGTCGTGGCACGGCAGGAGAAAAAGCCTGCAAACCGGGTTGAACGCTACACCGTCCCAAAACGGGCTTTAGCACCACCCCCACCCACGGTGGGCGCGACGTATGAAGCGGTGTAATTATTGCCTTTTCATCATTATGAGTGACGAAGATTTCGATCATCTTGGAAGTCGCCGGCCGCTGGACGGCCGTCCGCCCATGACGCGCGGTCGGGACGAGCATCACGCAGGGATCTCGGGGCCGTAGCCGGCACCTCCGCCTCGGCTCCTGCCGCCATCTCGGCTCCTGCCGCCATCTCGGCCTCTGCCACCATCTCCACTCCTGCCTCCGCCGGCCCCTCCTCGCCGCCGAGGCCGGTGCGTCCGGTGTCAGGGCCGGTGCGTCCGCTGGCCGGGGCGGTGTACTCGACGTCGTCCAGATGCGCGAGCGTGGTCGCGATCCGATGGACGACGTCGATGTTGAACGGCAGCGAGTGGTGGCCGACGCCGGGAACCCGCAGGTTACGGACGGTCAGGTCCGGATGGCGGATGAGCGCCGCCTCGGTCGGACGGATGATCGTGTCCAGGTCCCCGGAGAAGGCCACGAACCGGGTCCGGCAGTTCGGCGCGGGCTCGGCCAGCTCGCGGACCACGTCCGAGCCCGGGACGAGCTGGCGCAGCAGGGTGTACGGCACCATCGGGGGCAGCAGCCGGGCCAGGCGGGTGCCCTCGTGCGGTGTGCCCAGCGTCACCAGGGTGTGCACACGGGCGTCGCCGTCGAGTTTCTGCACGTAGTAGCGGGCGACCAGGCCGCCGAGGGAGTGCCCGACGATGTGTATGCGCGGGTAGCCCGTCTGCTCGCACATCGTCTCGACCACCGCGGCCAGCTTGCGGGCCGCCGTCGGGACGTCCGCGGTGAACAGCGGCAGGTTCACGGTGGCGACCCGTCCGAAGCCTCGCCGGCGCAGCGACCGGCGCAGCCGAGTGAAGATCGACCTGTTGTCGATCAGGCCATGGACCAGCAGGATCGGTGTGCCCGCGGCTTCGATGTCGCCGACGAGCAGCCCGCGCCGCAGCGGGGAGAGGCCGTCGAGGGTGTAGCGGTCGGCCGGTTCGCGTAGCCGTTCCGAGACGGCCCCGATCGGGTAAAAGGCGATATGGGTCGCCAGCCAGGTGGCCTCCGTGGCCATGCCGCGGATCGCCCCCGGTGTCTCAAGCAGGCCGCGGGTCACGCGTGTGCCGCGACGGGCCACGGATGCGCTCACCGATCTGGTGGCTCTGCCTGCCGCCGCCCCCGCCGGCCCCAGTTGACGCTTTCCGATTGCCCTGCTCCCGTCCGTGCTCGGACAGTTGTCCGAAGAACCAGCTGGCCGCACGAACTGGCCGGCCGAAGGCAACGCGATCATCGGCCTGCTCGCGCGGCCGTGGGTCCGGGTCTCCCGCGCGGGGAAGGACCCGGGAACGGCACGATACTCGCAGGCACGAAGCCCCCGGACGTTGCCCGGATGCCGCGGCCGGCCAGGCCTGGCCCGGTAGGCCGTCGACCGCGCGGGCGGCGCCCAGCCGGCCGGCATCCACCGGGGATGGCCCGGCCGGTGCGCGCCAGACGGGCCGTAGCGCGGCCCGGGAGGCATCCGCTGGGAACCGCCATGACGTCTACCATTACTGAGAGTATAAAAAAAGCGGGTGGATGTCGACTGTTGGTTTCTCGCCGTGACCGCCGGCCGGTACGGCGGCGGCTGTGATCCCGTCGGGCAACAGCGTGCTTCCGCCGGTGCGTCCGGCTAGGGTCTACGGAGAGATCGGGCCACGGAACGCCATGTACGGGGCACCGCGTCAGGGAGGCGACGTCCCGGCCGGATGGTGTCAGGAAACGCAAGGAGGCCGCGTGAGCGGAACCGGTGAACGTATCCGGGTGGTGGTCGCCAAACCTGGTCTTGACGGCCACGACCGCGGCGCCAAGGTTATTGCGCGGGCACTGCGGGACGCGGGCATGGAGGTCGTCTACACCGGTCTGCACCAGACGCCCGAGCAGATTGTCGAGACCGCTATCCAGGAGGACGCAGACTGTATCGGCCTGTCGGTGCTCTCGGGCGCGCACATGACCCTTTTCGCGCGCCTGATGGATTTGCTGCGGGAGCGCGGCGCCACCGACATCGTGGTGACCGGTGGCGGGATCATACCGGATGCTGACATTCCGCAGCTGAAGGCACTCGGTGTCGCCGAGATATTCACGCCCGGAGCGACCACGGGCGAAATCGTCGAATGGATCCGGTCGAGTGTGGCCGCGGCCCACACGCCCGGTCCCAGGGCGGTTTCCGCGGGCTGAGAGTCTTCCGGGCGCCTTCCCGGGTGCCTTCCGGGGCCACCGGTTTCCGCCTCCCGGGCCGCCGGCTTGCCGGCCCGCTCGAGTGGCCGGGGCCGCCCGCCGAGGGCCGGTTGCCTGCCGAGGGCCGGTCGCCGGTCGCGGGCAGGCGGACGGCCCGGGACGGAAGGCCGCTCGGGCGCACGGGCCGCGACCGGGCTCCGCCCGGCCGGCCGGGCGGCGTACGTCGGCGCCGAGGTCCGCATAGGTGCGTGGATCCACCTGGGCCGGGAGTTCGAGAGATCGTTCACAGGGCGGGCCCGAGGGTCCCCATGGGTGCGCGAGGCCCCAGGGGTGTGGGCCCCGGCGGCCGGGCAGGCATCCGGGACGCCACGAGGCTGGCCCGTCGTCGTGTCCGTCCCAGCCGGGCCGGGCGAGGCGCCGGCACGTCGTACCAGCCGTGCCCGCCGGCTCCGTCGGCCGGCCCCGTCCAGCAGTTCCGTCCAGCAGTTCCGCCGACTGGCCGTATCCGCCGGCCGTGTTCTCGTCACCGGTCCGCCGGGCATGCGCAGATGCGGGCATGTGGGCATGTGGAGATGGTTGTGACCGTTGTTTGTCCGCCGCCGTCCATCCGCCGTTGTTGTGACATCGGGTGTCACAGGTGCCGGTAGTTGTTCCGCCGTTCCGGCCCGGCCGGCGGTGTACGGCTTGTGGCCGGATCCGGGTGTGCAGTGAGCGAGGTAACGCGGCCGTCGCCGTAGCGGGCGCCGAGATCGTGCCGGGTTCGATCGGAATAGTGGGTATTGCGATCACTGTGATCGCGGTGTCGACCACCACAAAAGCAGGCGTCCGGCACCGGATCCGGGTGATGATGGTGGCTGGCTCCGGGCATACGAGACCGGCCGCCGCGGCAGGAGCAGTCTCCACCGGGACGGGCGTCTTCAGTAGGCTCGGGCCGGCTTCCCTTTTCTTCGAACTTACGAACGTTCGGCCCTGACCACCGATCTCATATCCGACTGGACGGACTGTGGATCTCTTCGAGTATCAGGCGAAGAAGCTGTTCGCCGACCACGGCGTGCCTGTGCCCAGCGGCAAGGTCGCCACGACCCCCGACGAGGCACGCGGCATCGCAACTGATCTTGGTGGGCGTGTCGTCGTCAAAGCGCAGGTCAAGACCGGCGGCCGCGGCAAGGCCGGTGGCGTGAAGGTCGCCGACGGCCCGGACGACGCCACCGCCAAGGCATCGGCAATCCTCGGGATGGACATCAAGGGCCACACGGTCCACGCGGTCCTCGTGGAGCAGGCGAGCGACATCGCCGAGGAGTACTACGCCTCCTTCCTGCTCGACCGGGCGAACCGGACCTTCCTCGCCATGTGCTCCCGCGAGGGCGGGGTGGAGATCGAGGAGGTCGCCGCGACCAAGCCGGAGGCGCTCGCCCGCATCCCGATCGACCCGCTGGTCGGGGTCGACGCCACCGTCGCCCGCCAGATCGCGGTGGCGGCGAAGCTGCCGGAGGCCGCCCTCGACGGTGCCACCGAGCTGCTGGTGAAGCTGTGGGAGGTCTTCGTCCGCGCCGACGCCACCCTGGTGGAGGTCAACCCGCTGATCCTCACCGGCGACGGCCGCGTGGTCGCGCTGGACGGCAAGGTCAGCCTGGACGAGAACGCCTCCTTCCGCCACCCCGGCCACGCCGCGTTCGTGGACGTAGCCGCGGTGGACCCGCTGGAGCAGCGGGCCAAGGAGAAGGACCTCAACTACGTCAAGCTCTCCGGGCAGGTCGGCATCATCGGTAATGGTGCCGGTCTGGTCATGTCGACCCTCGACGTGGTGACATACGCCGGTGAGGAGTTCGGCGGGCAGCGCCCGGCCAACTTCCTCGACATCGGCGGCGGGGCGTCCGCGGAGGTGATGGCGGACGGTCTGTCGATCATTCTGAGCGACCCGGCGGTCAAGAGCGTGTTCGTGAACATCTTCGGCGGGATCACCGCCTGTGACGCCGTGGCCAACGGCATCGTGCAGGCGCTGAAGATCGTCGGTGACATCACCACCCCGCTGGTCGTGCGGCTCGACGGCAACAACGCCGAGGAGGGCCGGCGGATCCTCCGCGAGGCCAACCTCGACGTGGTCAAGCCGGTGGACACCATGGACGGCGCGGCGCGGCTCGCCGCCGAGCTCGCCGCGGCCGCGGCCGCGGCCTGAGCGGACGGGAAGAGGCTTCCGACAATGGCAATCTGGCTGGACGAGACGTCCAAGATCCTGGTTCAGGGCATCACCGGCTCCGAGGGGCGCAAGCACACCGCCCGGATGCTGCGCGCCGGCTCGAAGATCGTCGGCGGCACCAACCCGAAGAAGGCGGGCACCGAGGTCGAGGGTGTGCCGGTCTTCGCGACGGTGGCCGAGACGATCGAGAAGACCGGCGCCAACGTCTCTGTGGTGTACGTCCCGCCGGCCGGGACCAAGGCGGCCGCCATCGAGGCGATCGACGCGGGCATCCCGCTCGTGGTGGTCATCACCGAGGGCGTGCCGGTACACGACACCACCGAGTTCTGGGCGTACGCGAAGTCCAAGGGCAACGGCACGCGGATCATCGGGCCGAACTGCCCGGGCATCATCAGCCCGGGCCGGTCGAACGCGGGCATCATCCCGGCCGACATCACCCCGCAGGGCCGCATCGGCCTGGTCAGCAAGAGCGGCACCCTGACCTACCAGATGATGTACGAGCTGCGTGACTTCGGCTTCTCCACCGCTGTGGGCATCGGCGGTGACCCGGTCATCGGCACCACCCACATCGACGCGCTCGCCGCGTTCGAGGCCGACCCCGACACCGACGCGATCGTGATGATCGGTGAGATCGGTGGTGACGCCGAGGAGCGGGCCG
>NZ_CEVIVC010000080.1:17002-23393 GCF_982290645.1 Protofrankia sp. CiP1_Cm_nod4 | reverse complement strand
CGACGCGCCCGAGCCGGTCATGGGCTGCCCCGGCTGCGAGCGGGACGATGTCACCGGGTAACCGAAAACGTCACCGGGTAACCGGAAACCGACGGACGACACCGCTCCCGACGAAGCCGGGAGTGAGGACGACGGCATAGTGCACCACACCCGACAGAACATCCGTACTCACCCGTTGCGGCCGTCCTACCGGACGGGGAGCGTTCGTCATACCCTTCGCGCAACTTCCCGGCACGGCACACGTCCGAATCGGTAAAATATCACCGAACCGGGCATGCCGCGCCCCGACTGTCCACAGGAGCCAGACCGATGCCCATTGCCACCCCAGATATCTACGCCCAGATGCTCGACCAGGCCAAGGCGGAGGCATTCGCCTACCCTGCGATCAACGTCACGTCGAGTGAAACCCTGAATGCCGCACTGAAGGGCTTCGCGGACGCCGGGAGCGACGGTATCGTACAGATTTCCACCGGAGGGGCCGAATTTCTCTCCGGTACCCGGGTGAAGAACATGGTGCTCGGCGCGCAGGCGCTGGCCGAGTTCGCCCACCATGTCGCCAAGGCGTACCCGGTCAACATCGCGCTGCACACCGACCACTGTCCTGCCGGCAAGCTCGACACCTACCTGCGCCCCCTGGTCGCGATCTCCAAGGAGCGGGTGCTCAGGGAGGGCCGCGAGCCGCTGTTCCAGTCCCACATGTGGGACGGCTCCGCGGTCGAGATCGAGGAGAACCTCAAAATCGCCGACGCGCTGCTGGCGGACACGGCCCAGGCGAAAATCGTCCTGGAGGTGGAGATCGGTGTCGTCGGCGGTGAGGAGGACGGCATCGTCGGCGCGATCGACGAGAAACTGTACAGCACGCCCGAGGACATGTGGCGGACCGTCGAGGTCCTCGGCGCCGGGGAACGGGGCCGCTACCTGGTCGCGGCAACCTTCGGAAACGTGCACGGGGTATACAAGCCGGGCAATGTGAAACTCCGTCCGAGTATCCTGCGGGATGGTCAGCAGTATGTCGCGCAGAAGCTCGGGCTGCCAGCCGGGGCCAGACCTCTCGACCTGGTCTTCCACGGCGGGAGCGGTTCCGACCTGTCCGAGATCCGCGAAGCGGTGGATTACGGCGTGATCAAGATGAATGTGGACACCGACACCCAGTACGCGTACACCCGGCCGGTCGTCGACCACGTCTTCCGGAACTACGACGGCGTTCTGAAGGTGGACGGCGAGGTCGGCGTGAAGAAGCACTACGACCCGCGCAGCTACGGCAAGGCGGCCGAAGTCGGCATGGCCGCCCGAGTCGTGAAGGCGTGCGAGGACCTGCGTTCCGCGGGACGCTCCCTCGCCAACTGACCCCGCTTGGGCGGGACGGCCCCACAACACGCTCGCCAGACCGGGCTTCGTCGTCCGGCTGGCGAGCGTTCGCGTGCGGGTGCCGACCCATCGGCCTCCCGGCGCCCGGGTGACCGGATGGCCGTCACCTTTCAACGGCCATCCGTATATGACGCAGGTTCCGGAAAGGTCGCATCATCGTCGGATCACGGCACTGTACGTATGGTCCTGCCGTTCGACGTGTCTTCGGCTGAATCAGCGGTGTTCCGCGCCGCGGGCGCCGGGCCGGCCGGGCCCGGCTTCCGGCCCATAGCACGCGGATCGCCGGCCCACGCACTGGCTCCTATCCGGATAATCCGGCCCCGATCGCCACCGGCACGGCGGGATACCGAGTTTTCCCGGCAATAAAAGTATGATGAAATCAATAAGCGCGCGTACCCGTGCGCTACCATCCGCTCCCGGGCCCCGACAAGAGCCGCCGGCCCGGTGTGCGCATCCTCACGAAGCGTATTCCCCGCTTGTTCGGCGCCCAGCAATTGTTGTTATGGTCTGCGCCGTGCTCGCGACACAGCGAACACACGTCGGGCGGCACGCCGAATCCTGCCCTCGCCCGACGAAAACCCAAACTCGTGGCAGGAACGGGGGACCCACTTCTGGGCGCCGATACCGGGCGTCCTCGGGGTGAAGCCGCACATGCGGCCGGGCAGTCCCAGCCCGAACCCGACAGCTCACTTCGCAGGCGTGGGGAAGGGCATAAAACCAATATGTCCAGTGCACGTTCCCGAAATCGACAGCACGGAACCGGCCGAATCCGGCTGGGCGCGCGGGCGCTGGTAGTCGCTCCCGCGCTGGCCGCGGCGGTCGGCGGAAGCATCGTGATGTCACAGCCCGCCAGCGCCGCCACCACCTGGGCGCAGCTACGCCAGTGCGAGTCCGGGGGGGACTACACCGTCAATACCGGCAACGGTTATTACGGTGCCTACCAGTTCTCGCTGAGCACCTGGCAGAGCCTCGGCTACCCGGGGCTGCCCAGCGACGCCTTGCCAGCCACCCAGGACGAGGCCGCGCTGAGACTGGCCAACCGGTCCGGCTTCGGCCAGTGGCCGGTCTGCGGCCAGGGGATGGGCGCCGACCAGCTGGTGGCGAGCGCCAGCTCGTCCGGGGCCGGATCGCCCAGCACCGGCACCGGCACCGGCACCGGCTCGGCGGGCGCGGCCGGGTCGACCGGGGCCCAACGCTGGGTGGTGCGTCAGAGCGCGCAGAGTCTCGCGGACAACACGCTGTTCACCACCGGGCTGATCTATCAGGTGCGCTCGGACGTACGAGCCTGGCAGCGCCAGATGAACAGGCTCGGCTACCGGATCAGGATCGACGGCCGCTACGGCCCCCAGTCCGCCTTCGCCGCCACCCTCCTGCAGAACTCGCGGGGACTGCAGGTGGACGGTATCTGCGGCCCACGGACCTGGACGGCCACCTTCGACTGAACACGGCCAGCCAACCAACCGGCCAACCGGCCGAACAGCCGGCCGAACAGCCGGCAACTGGCCGAACGACCCAGCGGTCGAACGGCCTCTGGCGGACGGCACCGCCCACCGGCGGCACGCACAGTCCGCACACAGCCGGCCCACCCGTGGCTGGACATCCGACCGGACCGGGCTGGCGCGCCATGGACAGCGCAGCCACGATCCCCTTTCATGCCAGGCCTCCGGCCGCATCCAGGAGAACCCCGGATGCGGCCGGCCCGGATCCGGCCCGGCAGGGCCGGGGACCGCTCCGGACGGCTCCGCTTCCCGGAGTGCCCCAGAAGTGACAACAAGCACATTCACGATACGAAAGAAACTTCGTCCGTCACCATAAGTCACAGAAATCGGAGAAGGCGACCCCGCCGCGGGGCGGAGTCACACCGTCAGCTACGGTGACACGTTCAAGGCGCTTAGCCCATTCGGGTGATAACAGTCACGTCGGTGTAGTTCATCCGACACCCCGATTTGCTTCGATAGAACCAGACTCGCTAGAGTCCTCCCCACTCGCCGGATCGGTGAGGCCGCCCGGACGGACGCCGAGTCCTGTCCCCGTTCGGTACGGCCCGAGCTACCGCGGAGCCACAAGGACAGGATCGGGGGAACCACCATCCGGACGTCCGTCCACGGAGTCCTTGGGGTAAAGCCGGCAGTGCCTCCTGGTGCCACCGGCCGGGCCTGATTCCCGCCCGCACCCGACAGCTCACCTCGTAGGCGACGGGAAGGACCGACCCACATGCCGTCTGGTGGCAGGCACCGCGCCCCGCAACCTCCCTCCACCGTCATGAAGGTCCTGCGTACCACCGGTGCCGTGACGGCACTCGTGAGCAGTGGCCTGGCTGTCACGACCGCACCCGCAAGCGCCGCGACCGCTGACGACTTCGCCAAACTCCGCCAGTGTGAGTCCGGCGGGAACTATCTGATCAACACCGGCAACGGCTACTACGGCGCCTACCAGTTCGACGCCCAGACCTGGCATGCCCTGGGCTACTCCGGCCTGCCCAGCGGCGCGCCGCCGACGCTTCAGGACGAGGCTGCCTACAAGCTCTACAACGCCCGTGGCTGGTCCCCGTGGCCGTCCTGCGCGTCCAAGCTGGGCCTGAGCCGTAGCGGCCCGGCACCGTCGTCCAGCGGTATCGTCGCCCCCAGCGCTCCCACCACCAGCCCGGTACAGCGTGCGATTACTCCGGTGCAGCCAGCGATGACGCTGGAACGCGCCAAGGCCCTGCTGAACTCCGAGAACTTCACCGGGACGGCGCTGTCCAGCACACTGGCCGGCGAGGTCCGCCCCGACGCCTACGTCTGGCAGAGCGAGATGCGTCAGAAGAGGTTCATCCTCCAGGTGGACGGACGCTTCGGGCGGGAGTCCCAGGGACTGGCATCGCTCTACTCGTATCTGACCCGGGTGGACGACGGCGGCGCTGGAGTGGTCGGCAAGAACCTCTGGGACGTCACCGTCACCAACCCGACCGTCCTGTAGCATACCGGGTGCACCTTTCGTACCATTTTATGACTTTGAAATTTTGCGGCTAAAGGTCACGGGACGCTCAACGCCGTTCCTTTGCCGCCGGGTCGCGGCCGGGTGCCCTGCCCGCCTCGTACCCCGATCAGGTGATGGACCTGCCGGCTCTCCCCCTCCCGGCGGGTCCATCATCTGACGGACTTCCCCCTCCGGCTGGCTGCGCGGCCGGCCGGATCCGGCAGGATGAGCCCCATGACACCCTCGCCCGAACGACCGGATCTGCTCGGTGGCCCACCACCGGCCAAGCTCACCATCGATCCCGCCGCGGCGCAGGCGCTGAGCGCCGGCGAGGATCCGCAGACCGTCGCCGGCCGTTTTCCCGGCTCCAGCCTCGCCTGGGCAACCCTGGCCGAACGCTCCCTCGACGCCGGCAGCCCGGTGACCAGCTACGCCTACGCCAGGACGGGATACCATCGCGGCCTCGACCAGCTACGCCGCGCGGGCTGGCGCGGGCACGGGCCGATCCCGTGGTCCCACGAGCCCAACCAGGGCTTCCTGCGGGCGCTCGCGGCACTGGCCCGCGCGGCCACCGCGATCGGCGAGACCGAGGAGGCCACCCGCTGTCGCGACTTCCTCGCCGACAGCGACCCCCAGGCATCCGACGTCCTGGGGCTCAAGGCCACCTGAAGCCACCGGAGAGGCCCCGCGCGGCAACCCGCCAGCATGGGCCGCCAACGGCTCGCCGGCACTCTACTGACGTCCGATGTAAGTTACGGGCGATGCAGGCAGAGGCGGATGACGTTCGTCAACCGCACCGGAGAGCTTGCCGCGCTGGAACGCTGGTGGGCCTCGACCGACCCGCGGCCGGTGGTGGTCTGGGGACGGCGCAGAGTCGGCAAGACCGCCCTGCCGCACCGCTTCGTCGCCGGACGGCGGTCGGTCTTCCACACCGACGCCGGCCGCGCCGCCCGCGGCGAACTGGCGCAGCTGTCCGTCGCGGGCTCGCTGGTGCCGGCCAGCGGGACGCGGACCGGCCAGGCCCGATCCGCCTCGCCGTCTGCGCCCGCGAGGAGATCCGCAACCCGCCACCCGGAATCCTCACCGTCACGGCCGACGACATCTTCTCCCCGCTCTGACGCCTTCTCCCCGTCCTGACGCCGCGCCGGGCCCCGGGACCGATCCGCTGTCGACAGGTCGGCAGGAGCACTGAAGCGCGGCGGACACCGTCTCGATCCACGAAGTCCGTAAACCGCCTCGGGTGGGCCGGTGTCTCGGGGCGACGCGGCAAACCGGTCGGCACGACAAACGATGTGAATCCAGGATTGTGGCCACGGCACCGAATTCACGTCGTTCGGCAGCCAACGCCGCGGTCACGGCCGTGGTCGCCGGAACAGCGGACGGAACAACCGCCGGAACAGTGGCCTTGTTGTTTGCTGATACCGGTTTCAGCACGGACAAGGCCCGATGTATGCGGATCCGGTGCATACCGTGCTTCCATGCCCTCTGCCGAACACGAATCCCCGGTCGCCCTGACCAAGCTTGACCCGGACCTGATGGCCTGGCTGTTGGCCACCGTGTTCGACGTCAAAATGCCCGATTACCACCACGCTCGCACCGAGGCCACCGACGTCCGCGTCATGGTCCCGCGCACCTACCACGCCGACGGCATGGTGCTGTTCTGCGATCCGGTGGACCGGCCGCTGCTGGCGGCCGTGCTGGAGATCCAGCGTGGCCGGGACCTCGCGAAACAGCGAACTTGGAAGCTGTACGTGGCCCAACTGGAGGCCGAGCTGGACGTCGACACGGCGCTCGTGGTCTTCTGCCCCGACCCGGCGACAGCCCGCTGGTACCGGCGCATGCTCCCCCCGGACGGGCCGAGCGGCCTGCTGCTCCGGCCGCTGATCTTTACGCCGGGTGACGTGCCGCTGGTGGTGGACGTACGGCTGGCCCGGGCGAACCCGGCGCTGGCGGTGCTCTCCGCACTCTGCCACGGCGGTGGCGCCGAGGTGGACGCGATGTTCCCGGCGTTGTTGGAAGCGTTGCGTTCCGTAGGCCCACAGAAAGAGATCTTGTACTATGACGT
>NZ_CEVIVC010000080.1:15568-16556 GCF_982290645.1 Protofrankia sp. CiP1_Cm_nod4 | reverse complement strand
GTCGTCCACGAGTAGCACACCCAAGCGATCTCCCACCTACCCACCGCCGCTGGCCCAGCCCTCGGCGAAGGTCCCTGTCTGGGTTGTGACGAGGTCGATCGCATCCCGCGCCGCGACCGGCGGGCGGCAACCGTTCTGCTGACCTGCCCTGTCGACGGGAACAGCGGATCACACGGGCGACCACTTCTCCTCCCCGTTGCTCCACCTACGGGGTGGAACAATGGATCGCATGGCCGACACCATCCCGATCTACGGGGTCCGCAACCGCGTTGAGAAGAACGGGCCCGCGATCCGCGATGCGCTCCGTCCAGACGATCGCGACATGTTCGTGGCGGAACTGCGGATCGCGCTGGCGGAGGCGGACAACACCCTCAACCTCGACCCGGTGAGCGTGGTGATCGACAAGTGGTGGGGGCAGGCGGTGCTCACCGCCAACCCAGAGATCGAAACCGGCGCTCTCGCGGACCGTCGACGCATAGCGGCCGGAGACCCCACCGTGCTCGGAGCGACCACCTCATACCCAGCCGGGGATCCGGAGGTGACCAATGGCCAGATACACGATCCGCTGGGTCACCTACGCCGAGCAACAGCGTGACACACTACCCCCCGAGGGCCGCCATGAGCTTGACGCTCTCCTGAACCGGCTGGTCGACGACCCCTATCGTCAGGGCACCTACAACAAGCGCACCGAACTGTGGCGGGCGGTCTTCGGGTACGGACTGCTGACATACAGCATCGAAGACCGATTGCTCACCATTACCGCGCTCCGAGTCACCTGGATCTTAAAACACTGATCAAGCAGCACGAATCCCATCCACAACCACCCGCACAGACCATGATCGGCATAATTTTGTCGTTGTATACTCTTTTTGGCCGCAAAAGCGTACACAACGACAAACTCACGCTGATCTCCACCGATGCCCGGACGTCCATCGACCCATATCGTCGTTCGTGAGGATGCGTGTGGCTACCTACCGGTGCTTTGGGG
>NZ_CEVIVC010000080.1:7316-15125 GCF_982290645.1 Protofrankia sp. CiP1_Cm_nod4 | reverse complement strand
ATCATCGACGGGTAGCACGCCCAAGCGGCCCCCCACCCAGCTGTCGCCTGACGGTCCGCGACGGCGACATCATCCCGGCCGCCTAGCGGCTGCATCCCGAAACGGGACAGGCGTCGTGCTGGCCGGGTCTCGAGTCGCGTTGGTGTTGGTGATCGGCGCCTGCTAGGCGTCGGTGAGTTCGCGGGCCTGGGTGCCGACCTCGCGGATCATCCGCTCCCAGTCGGGAGTCGCGCCGCCGGCCACGTGGATCGCGGTGCGCGTGGCGGTGAGGGACTTGTGCAGAGCCTCTTCGAGGGAGTCAGCATCGACGATCATTGTGACGTCGATGCGGCCGGTGCTGAGAGTCGCGCCAAGGTCGGGGTCGGTGACGTTGTGCAGGTTATACAGAGTGTCAGCAAGGAGATCAGTGAGGCGTCAAGACCGTCGAGCGGGCCACTGGCCTTGAGCTCGATCATGGTGTAGTACGTCACGACATGTCCTCCTTCCAGGATGTCCGGCTCTTCAGATACCCGCGGAGGTTCTTCCCGTAGTTGGGGTCGGACAGGGTGAGGTGCACGAACTTCTTGTGAAGCTCACCACAGGTGCAGAACATCTTGAAGTAGCCCTTGCCCCTGTCAACCTTCCAGCCCTGCTTCTCCGCGCTCCGTAGAACGGCCTCCAGCTCCTTGATCGGGTGCCGTGGCCTGAGCATCCCTCAGCCTCCGCTCGAACTTACCCACGTCGCCGGTCGGACACAGTGTTTCGCGGCTAATTACACAAGTGCAATTCGCCATGCGTGGTCTTTTCGTGGCCATACGCGAGGTCCTGATGTGTTGAGACGGTTGGATTCCGCCTCTCAGGGCGGTCGTGGGGTCGTTCACCGGGCATGGCGCCTTCCATCGCGGCGTAGACGCGGCGTCCCGACAGTTGGATGACCCCCGCTCGCGGGTCAGCGGCGGTCAGCGGTCGGTGCCGGCGGCCCAGTCCTCGGCGAAGGTTTCTGTCTGGGCGATGACGAGGTCGATCGCCTCCCGGGCCGCGTCCGGGGGGTAGCCGTGCCGGGCGAGCAGGCGTTTGATGATGGTGCGCATCCGCGCCCGGACGTCCTCGCGGATCGTCCAGTCGATGGTCACCGACTTCCTGACCTGGACGACGAGGTCGCGCGCGATCGCGGCGAGCTTGTCGTCCCCCAGCTCCCTGACGGCGGAGGCGTTCTGCGCGACGGCATCGTAGAACGCGAGCTCGTCGGTGGACAGCGGTGGTGTGAAGCGTCGGCCGCGGTCACCCTCGGTGTTCACCTCCCTGGCCATCTCCGCCAGTTTGGTGAGGATCTCGGCGGCGGTCAGGTGCTGGTTGCGGTAGGCGTTCATCAGCTCGACGAGCCGGTCGGAGAAGCTGCGCCGGCGGACGATGTTGTGCCGCGTGACCTGACGCATGGTCTGTTCGACGGCCCGCCGCAGCGCCTCGATCGCGAGGTTCGGGGTCTTCGACGCCCGCAGCCGCTCCAGGTATGCCTCGTCCAGGTGGGAGAGGTCGGGGGGCCGGGAGATCCCGGCCGCCTCGTAGAGGTCGGTGACGCCGCCGGCCTCGATCGTCGCGGCGGTGAGCTGGCGCAGCAGGATCTCGACCTCGTCGGGGACGGGCAGGCCGGCGGCCCGCCGCTCCTCGGCGTCCAGTTTGGCCATCGACACCCGGACGGCGTGGAAGAACGCGATGTCGGGGCGCAGGTCGTCCAGCTCGTCCCGGACGGCGCACAGCGCGTAGGCCCGTTCGAGGCGGGCGGCGGCGTCGCGGAACCGGGCTGCGCGCGGGAGCTGGCCGTCCCGTGCCGTGTTCCCCGGCCGGGCCGGGTCGTGCAGGTACTCGATGGTGCCGTACAGGGCGTCCTTGTAGGCCGTCCGGGTGCCGGCGGCGAGCGCCGCCCGCCAGTCGTGGTCGGTGAGGATCCTGACGATGACGTCGTGCAGGTCACGGACCTTGCCGATCATCTCGCCGATGTCGCGGCCGAGGGGCTGCTGCGCCTGATCGGTGGAGGTGTACTCGGCGAGCGCCGCACGCAGCCGGTCGGCCACCGGGGCGTAGGCGACGAGCAGGCCGTCCCGCTTGTTGCGGTGGGTGCGGTTGACCCGGGCGATGGCCTGCATGAGCGCGGCGCCGCGCATCGGCCTGTCGAGGTACATCGTGTGCAGTGGCGGCGCGTCGAACCCGGTGAGCAGCATCGACTGCACGATGACCAGTTCGAGCGGGTCGTCGGCGTCACGCACCCGGGACTGGATCACCTTGTTCTGGGACGGCCGCCGGACGTGCTTGAAGATCTCGCCCTTGTCGTCGGTGTTCCCCGTGTAGACGACCTTGATCTTCCCGCGGTCGACGGCGTCGTCGTGCCAGCCGGGGCGCAGCTCGACGATCTCCCGGTACAGGTCCGCGCAGATCTGCCGGGTGGCGCAGACGATCATCCCTTTGCCGGGGCCGTCGATGAACGGGCGCATCCGGTCGGAGCGCGCCTCCCAGTGTTTGACGATGTCGCTCGCCAGGGTCCGGACCCGGGCCGGCGCGCCGTAGAGCGCGTTCATCGCGGCGACGCTGCGGCGCACCCGCTCCTGCTCCGCCTCGTCCAGCCCGGCGGTGATCTCGTCGGCCCGGGTGTCGATCGTCTCGGGGTCGACGCCCGGCGGCAGTTCGAGCGGGATGAGCCGGCTTTCGTGGTAGACGCGGACGGTCGCCCCGTCCTCGACGGCCCGGGTGAGGTCGTAGGTGTCGATGTAGTCGCCGAACACCTTGCGGGTGTCGCGGTCCACCTCCGACAGGGGGGTGCCGGTGAACGCGAGGAACGTCGCCTTCGGTAACGCCTCGCGCAGCCGGAGGGCGAACCCGTCGAGATTGTCGTAGTGGCTGCGATGCGCCTCGTCCACGATCACGATGATGTTCAGCCGGTTGGAGAGCAGCGGGTGCGCCGACTTCGCCTCCCGCTCCTCCTTCGTCAGGCCGAACTTCTGCAGGGTGGTGAACAGAATGCCGCCGGTCGTGCGGCTCGACAGCTCCGTGCGGAGCGTTTCGCGGCTGTCGATCCGCACGGGTTTGCTCGGCAGCAGCAGGCTGGCATTGAACACCCCGTGGAGCTGGTCGTCGAGGTCGATCCGGTCGGTGAGCACCAGGATCGTCGGGTTCGCCAGCCGCGGGTCGACGCTGGCCTGGTAGGCGTAGAGCTCCATCTCCATCGACTTGCCGGAGCCCTGGGTGTGCCAGACGACACCAGCCTTCCCGTCGCCGCGGATCGCCTCGACGGTCTTCTCCACCGCCCGGCTGACGGCGAAGTACTGGTGCGCCTTCGCGATCCGCTTCCGCAGGCCCGAGCCGCCCACACTGGCGAACGTGACATAGCCGCGCAGCAGCTCGAGGAACCGGCGCTGGTCGAACAGGCCGTGCAGCAGCACGCTCTGCGCGTCGTCGTAGCGGACGTCGTCAACGTCGCGCGGCTGCCCGCCGGGGTTTCCCTCCCGGCGTACCGGCTGGCCTTTCTCGTCGACGTTCCACGGCGCGAAATGGTTGAACGGGGTGAACGGGGTGCCATAGCGGGCGGTCACCCCGTCGGCGACGGCAAACAGCACGGTGGCCCGGAACGCCAGCGGCCATTCGGCCACGTAGTTCATCAGCTTCTGGTGCGCGACCCGCAGGTCGCCCTTTTCGGCGCCGGCGTTCTTCAGCTCGACGACGGCGACCGGCAGGCCGTTGAGGTACAGGACGAGATCACAGCGGATGCCGTTACGGTTACGGTCGTCGATCCGCACCTGGCTGGCGACGACATAGTCGTTCACCTCCGGATCGCGGAAATCGATCAGCCAGATGGTCGGGGTGTGCTCGGCACCATATTCGTCGACTACGGTGACGGAACGCATCCCGCGCGCCATGAACTCGTGCAGCCGATGGTTCTCCGCGATCGCGTCCCGGGATTCGGACGCGAGCACCACGCCGACGGCATCGTCGACAGCGCTGGCCGGCAGATCCGGATTGATCTGACTGATCGCGTCCCGCAGCCGCTCGACAAGAATCGGCTCAGCCCAGTCCTTCCGCTCCCCACTACCCGGCCCGAGCTGGGCACCCTTCACCGGCTGCCACCCAAGCTCCCCGAGCGTGTCAACGGCCGCCTGCTCCCAGTCAGCCTCGCTCCAGCCCCCCCGACCCGAGCTCACGTCACATCCTCCACAACCTTCTCCGCATCCCGCACCCGAATCTCCCCCGACATCAACTTCGGCAACAAAGCGTCCCGCAGTTCCGCGAGCGTGATGGATTCCCTCAGCGCGGCCTCACCGCGAGCTTCCAGGACTTCCAATCCGGCACCAATACTCTCGCATTTCTCGGGCGCCGGCACAGCGAGCACGAGATCACTCAACTTCGCCCTACCGAGTTCCGTCTGGCCGGTACTTCCCTCACCCATGGACTCGATCTCGGGCTGAGCTGCCAGTATGGCGAACGCACCACACATCGGATTCATTCGATCCGACGAGAAACGGACTATGGTGACATGCGAGTCGACCGTGGCCGGGATGTCCCCGGCCCATCTTGCCACCCGACCCAGCGTGCCGGCACCTGTGGAGTTGACCAGCACATCGTTCATCTTCAGATATTTACCGGACTGGACATTTCCTGATTCCGTCCTTCGAGCAGGATCGAGGCCCACCCGGCCCGCACGAATGCACTTCTGGTTGAGCACAACGAGGGCATCGTCGTCCTCGGTATAGCGCGGTGCCACGCCGCGCGTCAACGTCTCGACCAAGTCACCGAGCCGGATCTTACGACCGCCCGACCCCTGGACCACGTCAGCAAACCGGGCTTCACCGAGCTGCCGGGACGTAGCAGCGACACGCTCGTTGACAGCAATCTTGTCGTCCAGCACCCCGAGCACCGTAGCAACCTCGCGCTGCCCAGATGGACTCGGCACCCGAATAGGAACTCTACGAATATAGTTCCTATTTAACATCGGCTGAACGCTACCAGAATCAAAGCCAGTCAAGTCCAGTGTCAGAAACAGATAGTACACGAATCGTGGATCGTTACCACAAAAATCATCTACATACAAAGTTGTATTTAGAGGCCAGTAATCGCAATCCACAAAGGAGGGAGAGCCAAGATTGGCAGCCCGGCCAACCGTAACTCCCGGCCCCGGGGCAATAGCCGTATCATGGTAACCAACTATCCCACCGCTACCAACTACAGGAACGCAGCCTTGTGTTCTCTCTCGTGCCGGAAGGTCGTGCCCTCGCCGGAGTGAGACGAACTCCCCGAGGCTCACCTTGTGCCAGTCAGACATCGAGGCGCTCCAGTTGGGTGCGGACTTCTTTTTCCAGGCGGGCGGATTCCTCGAAGTGGGTGAAGAGTTCCTTGGTGAGGCGGGCGATCTTGTCGGCTATTGGTTCGTCGTTGGAGGTGTCGAGTTCGGCGGCTCCCACGTAGCGGCCCGGGGTGAGGACATGGTCGTGGGTGCGGATCTCCTCCGTCGTCGCCGAGTAGCAGAAGCCGGGGACGTTCTCGTACTTCAGGTTCTTCTCGCGGGCCGACTGCGTCCCCCGCCAGGCGTGGTAGGTGCCGGCGATCTTCGCGAGGTCGTCGTCGGTGAGGACGCGCTCGGTGCGGTCAATCATCGTGCCCATGTTCCGGGCGTCGATGAACAGGGTCTCGCCACGGCGTTCGGCGAGCCGGCGGGCACCCATCGGGCCCTTGTCCTTGGCGAAGAACCACAGGCAGGCGGGGATCTGGGTGGTGCGGAACAACTGCGGCGGCAGCGCGATCATGCAGGCGACCAGGTCGGCCTCGACGAGCGCGGCGCGGATCTCGCCCTCGCCGGACTGCTTCGACGACATCGAACCGTTCGCCATCACCACCCCGGCGCTCCCCCGGGAGCCCAGCTTGGCGATGATGTGCTGCATCCAGGCGAAGTTCGCGTTGCCGGCCGGCGGGGTGCCGTAGCGCCAGCGCTGGTCGTCGACGGTGCGCGCCCAGTCGGACATGTTGAACGGCGGGTTCGCCAGGATGAAGTCGGCCCGCAGGTCCGGGTGCCGGTCGTTGTGGAACGTGTCGTCCCACCGGGAGCTCAGGTCGCCGGTGATGCCGTGGATGGCGAGGTTCATCTTCGCCAGCCGCCAGGTCCGCTCGTTCGACTCCTGCCCGTAGACGGCGATGTCGTCCTTGCGCGTGAGCCCGCGGTGCTCGGCGACGAACTTCTCCGCCTGGACGAACATGCCGCCCGACCCGCAGCACGGGTCGTACACCCGGCCGGAGTACGGCTCCAGCACCTCGACGAGCAGCTTCACCACGCTCGCCGGGGTGTAGAACTCACCGCCGCGCTTGCCCTCGGCACGGGCGAACTTCTCCAGGAAGTACTCGTACACCTCCCCCAGCACGTCCCGGGCCGACCGGGTCACCGCCTCCGCCGGGACGCCCGGCGCGGGTTCGGCGAACAGCGCGCCGTCCTCCCCCGGCGGGGGTGACGCCGACGGCGGGGCCGTCGTCCGGTGGCCGGTGAACCGGGCGTCGCCGAGCAGGTCGACGAGTTCGCCGAGGCGGCGCTGGTCGACGCTCTCGCTGTTGAAGATCCGTGGGAGGACGCCGGTGAGCGGCGGGTTCTTCTTCATCACCGCGTCCATCGCGGCGTTGAGCAGCTCGCCGATCCCGGCGCTCTTCGCGTTCGCCGCGATGAACTCCCACCGGGCCTGCTCCGGAACCCAGAAGACCCCGTGCCCGGAGTACTCGTCGGGGTCGTCGAGGAAATCCTCGACCCGCGATAGCGCGATCCCGTCGGCGAGCACGTCCTGGCGGATCTGTTCGCGCCGCTCGACGAATGCGTCCGAGACATACTTGAGGAAGATCAGGCCGAGGACGAAGTCCTTGTACTGGGCGGCGTCCATGGAGCCGCGCAGCTTGTCGGCCGCCTTCCACAGCGTCTCGCGCAACTCGGCCATGGTCGGCGGCCCGGCCGGAGCGGACTTCTTCCGCGGGGGCATATGTCTCCTCGGTGCTTCTCGATATCTCGATGTTCCGCTGCCGCGACGGCTCGGCTGCTCGGCTGCTCGGTGGCTCGGCTGCTCGGTGGCTCGGTGGTCGTCAGGGCCGGCGGGTCAGGGGCGCTGGCCGTCCGGGGCGGCGATCAGGGTCAGTGTGCCGTCCGCCAGCCCACCGATGGTGGTCCGGGCCAGCTCGTCCAGCATGCCGAGCTCGCACAGTAGATGAGCCCGGCGGGCGTCGGCGCGGGCGAGCAGGGCGTCGAGCCGGCGCACGACCGGCTCGGGCAGCGCGGCGACACACAGGTCCTCCAGCCGGCGTGGCGCGCGGACCGCCCCGGACGCGCGGCCGGCGGGCGCCGCGGCGGCCAGCAACGCGGCCAGCACCCGCGGGGTGAGAACGGCGCGCCCCGCGTCCGTCAGCCGCAGGCCGCGCGCGGGGAACTCGATGATCGAATAGCCGCTCTCATCGAGATGCGCCCCGAAACGAGGGCTGGTCGTGACGACGATGTCGCCGGGCTGGGTGAGCGCGGCACGCGGGTAGGCGCCGGCGAGAACGACCCGGTCGATCTGTCGGCCGCCGACGCGATTCGCGCCCGTGAGCTCCGGCGCGCCGATGACGGGATGGTTGCCGACCGGGCGGGCGTGGCCCGGCGCGATCCGCGCGCCCGGCAGGATCCGCAGCAGCGGGCCGCCCGGAGCGGTGGCGCGGGCCAGCCGGGCGATCGAGGCCGTAAGGATGGGACGCGGATTCGCCCGCTCGGCCACCAGACCGCCGAAGCCAGGCGCGGCACCACCTGTCACCTCGGCACGGTCCGTCATCGCGGCACCGCCT
>NZ_CEVIVC010000080.1:5895-7016 GCF_982290645.1 Protofrankia sp. CiP1_Cm_nod4 | reverse complement strand
GTCATCGCGGTATCGCGGTGGGACGCGATCCGGTCGTCCATCTCGCGGATGCGCACGACCGCCCGGGCGGCCCGCCGGCTCGGCTCGCCGGTGGGACGCGGCGCCGTCAACGCCACCGGCGCGTCCCCGGGCCGGGTCGTCAACTGGCTGATCGCCGCCTGGGAGGCGAGGACGCGCAGCCGCTCGTCCGGGCGGAATCCGTCCCGGCGCCAGGTCGCGACGTCCAGGACGAGCGTTTCGACGACGTCGTCGGTCAGCTCCCGGTCGGAGATGTCCGCCAGCAGCACCCGGCCGTGCGCCGGCGCGTCCTCCTCCCGGCGCAGCACCCACAGCGCCGTCCGGTAGGCCGGCCGGAACGGGACCATCCCGCCAGGCAGGTGGATCACCGCCTCGACCAGGCCGGTGGCCAGCAGCTCGTCGCGGCGCCGCACCGCCGGCCGGTGCACCGGCAGCGGGTCCACCAGCGCCTCGGCCGGCCCGAGCAGGACAGCGGTCTGCCGTGGGCGCAGCGCGTCGGCGATCCGGCGCACCGCGACGAGCACGCCCACGGCGTCGCGCTCCTCCGCCGGCCGGAACGGCAGGCGGGTGACGACGGCGTCGGCGTTCGCGCGGCGCGCGGCCGAGGCACGAACGTCCAGGTCACGGCGGCTCACGCCGGCGACCGTGAACCGGCGGCGGGCCAGCCGGGCGAGGAACCGGTCGGGCTCGGCCCCGCTGATCCGCACGTCGTACGCCTCGCCGATCACCGAGTGGACGGCGGCCAGCAGGTCACCGGCACCCGCCGCCGGGTCGGCCACGTGCACGGCCCCGACATCCCGGGCATGCTCACGGGCGCCGGACAGCTGCGCCATCAGGCTCGCCAGCTGGGATACCACCGAGTCGGTGTAGAGCTCGGGAACGTTGAGGCGGTGGCGGGCGCCGAGCAGCCGTTCGAACGCGTCGCGGGTGCTGTAGGCCGCCTCGACCAGTTCGTCGACGGCGGGAGCCAACCAGCCCACGTGCGCTCTGAGAGCCGTCACCTCGGAGAGCAGCAGCCGGTCGTCCGGATCGACCCGCTCCGCCCGGACACGCAGCGACGCGCGCAGATCATCGACCTTCTCCGCGTCGACGGCCGTCGCGGT
>NZ_CEVIVC010000080.1:0-5595 GCF_982290645.1 Protofrankia sp. CiP1_Cm_nod4 | reverse complement strand
CCCGGCGGTCATCGCGGTCCCGGCGGTCATCGCGGCCTCGGCTGTCGTCGCTGTCGGGGTGAGCGGCTCGTCGTCGAGGTGGCGTAGGCAGAGCAGCGCGCTGGCCGCGGCGACGAAGGTGCGGGCGCCCATCCGCTGGCCCAGGCAGCGCAGCAGGTAGAGGCGCAGATCCGCGTTCTCGATCCGGCGGTTGCCGCGCCGCGGGTTCGCGGCGAGCCAGCGCACGACGTCCGGCGCATGGAACATCGGGATGCCCGCGTCCAGCCCCTGAGCCGTGACGGGCGCAGGGAAGTCCGCGTGCCGACGCCGCCAGGTGGTCACCACCGCGCGTCGCACGTCGGCGAGGTCGGCGATCTCCGGCATCGAGATGAGCAGCGTGCCCGCGTCGGTCAGGTCCGGCATGTGCTCACCCCCGTTCGCGCCAGTGCGCCGCCCACGGCCCGATCCGTGGTCGCGTCAGGCAAGCATAGTTATGATAAAGAGAAATAATATGAGGAAGACTGATAACCCTGGTTATCAGCTGAATGTTTGATCCCTGGGCTCCGGCGCCTCCACAGTGACCTCCGTCCGGGCCGCTCGGGGGGGACGGCTCGGACACCCACTCCGGCGTCCCTCCCCCATCCGCCGCCTTCTTCGCTCCACAAGCGGCTCCGGCGGCAGCGGTGGTCGTCCGTCCAAGCCTTTTCGGTACTCGCCGCAGGACACCCAGAAAGTGATCATCGAATGCGTCTTCTCATGCCATCCAGAATCACGACCTCCATTGAGGCGCGTGCCGGACGGACCGCTTTTCCCGCGCTTCTCTCGCTCCTCGCCGCCGTGGCGTTGGCGATGACCGGCTGCGCCAGCATCGATCCGGACGGAGCGGGAGCCGACATCGTCAACCAGCCGAACAGTTCGGCAGCCCCCGGCACGACACGCACCGGCGACGCCCCCGGCACCCGGCAGAAGCCCGTGCCCGCCGGTACCACCGTCAAGATCGGCGACTGGCAGGTGACCCTGGGCCCCACCGTCCTGAACGCGACCGCCCAGGTCACCGCCAAGAACAGGTTCAACGATCCCCCCGCCGCCGGCCGGCAGTTCGTGATGGTGCCCGTCAACCTGACCTACAATGGGCCCGATTCCGGGACACCGTGGGTCGATCTGTCATTCCATTTCCACGGCTCGGGCGGGAACACCTTCGGCAGAGGCGGCGAGGACGACCACTGCGGGGTCATCCCGACCAGCCTCAGCGACGTCAGCGAAATGTTCCCGAACGCCAAGGCATCGGGCAACGTCTGCGTCTCCGTCCCCACCGACCAGGTGCAGGGCGGCGCCTGGATCGTCGAGGAAACCCTGGCCCTGGACAGCAACCGAGTCTTCTTTGCCCTCCAGTAGGGCCTTCGCGGAGCCGACAACCTGCCAGGAGATCACAGGTGTCACAGTAGGAGATGCGGTGCCAGGAAGGAGGATCGATGTCTGAACCACAACCTTCCTCGACGCGTGCCTTGCGGGGCGAGCGCTGCTCCCCGAGGTCGATGACTGGGTGGCTGCCTGGCACGATGCTGGCGGTGCCCCGGCCGGCCGGCCCATGCCGTTGCGCGACTACCTCGGACTCACGTATGAGGAGTATGGAATGTGGGTCGAGCAGCCGGGATCACTACGCTTTGCGGTCGCCACACTCCGATCCGAGAACGTCCCGCGGCATTATGATCCGTTGCGGACGAGTACGAATCCGGTGTCGGGCTCGGTGAGGCGCGTTGCGCCGTCGGAGATTTGTGCCGGGTCATACCTTCTTGACGACGATGGTGTGCGGGAGGAGCTTCTCCAGGTCATCGAGGTCCGAGGTGAAGACGGTTACCTGCCCCTTCTGCTGTCGTGCGATGACGGCGAGCACGGCGTCGATCGCGTACTTGTGGCCGTGCGGCCTGGTATCGGCCAGGAGGCGCCGGGCCTGGCGGGCCTCGTCCTTTCCGATGTCGGCGGCCTTGAGCCGGGAGAGGACCCAGTCCCAGCGCTGCTCGGTGGTTCTGCCGTCGTACGCCTCGACCAGCGTCATCGGAGACGTCACCACCTCGGCTTCCCCACGGGCCGCGAGGTCGAGCCAGGCGATCATCTTCCGATCGCCGCGCACGGCCAGGGCCAGGGCGTCGCAATCGAGAACGAAGACGCGCAGGGGCCGCTGCTCGGCACCCCGCTTCTTCACGCCGCCTCTCCGGCGTTGTGCTGCCCCGTCGTGCGGCGTCGCTCGTGTTCGGCGTCGAGCTCCGCCAATTCGTCGAGTGCTGCCGCACGCTCGTCACCGGCGACGGGGCCGTGTTCTTCCTGCAGCCAGTCGACCAGTTCCGCAAGGCGGTCCCGATCCCGCTTGAAGCGCAGCGCCTCGGCGACGTATGCCGACAGGCCCCGCTCTGCCGCCTCCGCGCGGATCTCGTCCAGCAGATCCTCGGGGATCGTCACCGTGACCTTCTTCGTCGCCATACAAGAGACCATACTCTTGGTGTCGTGCCCCTTACCATTGCGTCGTATGGCCGACGCCTTGGTGATCATGCGGCCGTGACGGGGCGCGGGCTTCCGTGGAAGACCTGGCTTGGTGCGCCAGGAGCGGTGGATGGCCGCGACGGGGTGGGTGCCCGGTTGAGGTCCGATGAGCGGTCGGCCGGCGAGCGCTATGACGTGTTCACGGGCGGCGGGGCTGTGGCCGACGAAACGCTGTGAGACCAGGATGCGATCACTGTCACCGATGCCGAGGATCCCCTTGTCGAAGACGTATTCGATGGTGACGGCTTGGCCCTCGTCGATGGCGTGGGCCAGTTGACGGATGTCGGAGAGGGACAGCAGGCACGCGTGGCCGGCGACGATATCCTCTGAGCCCACGGCACGCCGAAGGCCCCGGTCGTCGAACGGTCCGGGGCCTTCGTTTCCGCTGGTCAGCGGTGGCGGAGGATGCGAGATTCGAACTCGCGAGGGGTTGCCCCCAACACGCTTTCCAAGCGTGCGCCCTAGGCCACTAGGCGAATCCTCCGTCGACCACACTATCGGATCCGAAGGGCGATCGAGACAGCGGGCCGAGCGGGCTGAGTGCTCCGAGCGGGCCGAGCGGGCCGAGTGGGCCGAGTGGGCCGAGTGGGCCGCGGCCGGGTCAGGGGCCGGCGATGGCGATCTCCGTGGACTTGATCAGGGCGGTGACCGCGGAGCCCGCCGCGAGGCCGAGGTCGCCGACAGCCGCCTTGGTGATCGCAGCGGTGATTGTTTCCCCGCCTTCGATGGCGACCTTCACGATGGCCAGCGCCTCGCCCTGGTCGATCGCGGTGACCGCGCCGGGGAGCTGGTTGCGGATGCTCAGGCCGGACACCTCGCCCACGGCCAGGGACACGTCCGTCGCCTTGATCAGAATCCGGACCTGTGAGCCGCTGGCGACGCCGAGCTCCCGGACCGCCTCGGTGGTCACCGCGGCAACCACTTCCTGCCCGGTGGCGAGACGAATCTTCACAGCACTGATCGCCTCGCCTGAAGTGATTTCAGTCACAGCCCCAGAGAGCTGGTTACGAATGCTGATGCTCATGCTCGACCTCACCGAGTTTCCTGCGTGTCGTGGGCGATCGGGTGCCGCTACCTTCGCACGGGACGTACTCGGGCCGTCTCGACGCTGAGCGGTATGGAACAGTTTGCCGAGGTTCACCGTCCGGACAATGGTCACCGCTGGCAGGTACCCCCGCCGCGAAGATCCCCCCGGCAGGCCATAGACTGCTGGACAGACCCCTCGTGCGGCGTCACCCTCGTGAACCCCCCCAGGGCCGGAAGGCAGCAAGGGTAAGCAGGCTCTGGCGGGTGTGCGGGGGGTCGCCCTCCGTTACGGGGTCTTCTTCGTCACGGGGTCGCGGTCCTGGGTTCCGACGAGGCAGGCAGGCCGGTGGTCCGGTGAGCGGTGCGCTGTACAACCGATACCGTCCGGCGACCTTCGCCCAGGTCGTCGGCCAGGAGCATGTCACCGGCGCGCTCATGCAGGCGCTGCGCACCGGCCGCCTGCACCACGCCTACCTGTTCAGCGGGCCGCGCGGCTGCGGCAAGACGTCGTCCGCGCGCATCCTCGCCGCATCCCTGAACTGTGTGGACGGCCCGACGCCGCAGCCATGCGGGGCCTGCGACCAGTGCGTGTCGATCCGCGCCGGGGTCAGCATGGACGTCACCGAGATCGACGCCGCCTCCCACGGCCTCGTCGACGACGCCCGTGACCTGCGGGAACGCGCTTTCTTCGCACCCGCCTCGGCGCGCTTCAAGGTGTTCGTCGTGGACGAGGCGCACATGGTCACCGCGGCGGCCTTCAACGCCCTGCTCAAGGTCGTCGAGGAGCCTCCGCCGTACCTGAAGTTCGTGTTCGCGACCACCGAGCCGGACAAGGTCATCGCCACCATCCGGTCCCGGACGCACCACTACGCGTTCCGGCTGGTCCCGCCCGGGGTGCTGCGCGACCATCTGACGTCGATCTGCGCGCAGGAGAGCGTGGACGTCGACCCGGCGGTGTTACCGCTGGTCGTGCGGGCCGGCGCCGGGTCGGTCCGGGACTCGCTGTCCGTCCTCGACCAGCTGCTCGCCGGCGCCGGCCCGGACGGCCTGGGCTACGACCGGGCGGCCGCGCTGCTCGGCCTGACCGACGGCGTCCTGCTGGACGAGGCGGTCGACGCCCTGGCCGCGCGGGACGGCTCAACCGCCTTCACCGTCATCGACAAGGTCGTCTCCTCCGGGCACGACCCGCGCCGCTTCGCCATGGACCTGCTCGAACGCCTGCGGGACCTGATCGTGCTCGCGGCCGTCCCGGACGCCCCCGCCAAGGGGCTGCTGGAGAGCTACTCGGCCGACCAGCTCGAACGGATGCGTGACCAGTGCGCGCGGATGGGCCCGGCCGAGCTCTCCCGCGCCGCCGACGTCGTGCACACCGGCCTGGTCGAGATGCGCGGCACGACCAGCCCACGGCTGCTGCTCGAGCTGACGCTGGCACGCGCGCTGCTGCCCGCCGCGAGCTCCGACCCGGCGGCGCTGCTGGTCCGCATCGAGCGGCTGGAACGTCAGGGGGTGGCCGCCGGTCCCCCCGGTGCCCCAGCCGCGGGCGCCACGAGCATCGCGAATACGGCCCCCGGCACGCAACCGGCCGTCCTTCCAGGCCCGGCCGCCGCGAGCGCGGTTCCCGCGAGCCCGGCTACCGCGGCGGGCCCTATCGTCGCGGCGGGTGCGGTTCCCGCAGGCCCCGCTGCCGCTGTGGGCGCGGTTGCCGCCGCGGCGGCTCCGGGCGTCCCGACGGCAGTTCCAGCCGCCGCGGCCGGACCGGCATCCAGAACAGCTCCGGCCAACGTGGCGGGTCCTGGGTATGGCTCTGGCTCTGGCTCTGGCTCTGGCTCTGGCTCTGGCTCTGGCTCTGGAGGAACGGTTCCCGGGGCGGCGGCCGCGGTGGGAACCGGCGCGCCGATCCGGGCCCCGCACCGGCCTGCCGCGACTGCCGCGGCGCAGTCCCCCGGTCCGGCTGGCTGGGCTCCCGCGGCCGAGGTGCCGCCACCAGCCGACGCCAGGCCTGCCTCCTTCACTCCCGTTCCTCCCACGGCTCCGCCAAGCGGGCCGGGCGGG
>NZ_CEVIVC010000079.1:18928-23073 GCF_982290645.1 Protofrankia sp. CiP1_Cm_nod4 | reverse complement strand
GGCCGGGCGGGTCGTCACGACCCGTGGGTCGGGCCACCTCACGAACCGCGTCCGCGAGCGCCTCAAGATCGTCGGAGGCCGGGCTGTGTCTGGACTCGCCCTCGATACGCACGACCGCCCAGCCCAGTGGCACGGTGAGACGGTCGGCGTGCGTCCCGCACAGGTCGTAGGAGTGCGGCTCGACGTAGGGGGAGAGCGGCCCGAGGACGGCTGTCGACTCGGCGTAGGCGTACGTGAGTGTGGCGACCGCAGCCGCTGAACATGCCGAGCGGGAGCAGCGCCGAGGCTTCACGTTCCGGACGGTAGCCCCCGGAACGGGCGACGGCCACAACCGCCCGCCGTGTCGCATCCATCCACAGAGAAAACGTAACAGATCTACGACACTTCGCATTCGCACGGTCGTCCCAACGGGACACCGGAACGCGGATACCGGCGGGCTGTGGCGGACGGTACAGCAGATCCCCCCGGGGATCCCCGGGGGGATCTGCACACTCCGCCCGGAGAGCCGTACGCTCACGACATGGCGGACAACGCCTCCACCGGCACCTCCTGGGGAACTCCCGCACCGGCCTTCCCGTCCACCCAGCCGCCGATACCCGCGGCACGTCGGCGTGACCGGCGTGGGCGCGGCCTGCGCGGGCTGCTCATCCCGCCGGAGGTGCCCGCCTACCGCAGCCGCGGCGAGCGGTTCGACGACCTCGTCCTGGACGCTGTCGAGCACCTTGAGCACCGCTGGTCGGCCGAGCTCGCCGGGGTCGAGTTCGCGGTCGAGGACGTCCCGCCCGTACCGGCCGTGTTCGGCCCGGACGACCCGGTGCCGCTGGCCCACCACCAGCCCCCGGCCGGCCGGGGGCGGTCCGCGACGCCGGACCGGATCATCATCTACCGCCGGCCACTGGAAGCCCGCGCGATGGACACCGACGACCTTGCCGAGCTCATCCTGGACGTCCTCATCCACAAGATCGCGGACATGCTCGGCATGGAGCCCGAGATCATCGATCCCGAGGGCCACGGCTGGCACGAGGACGAATAGCCAGGTGCGCCACCCGTGCTGCGACAGACGCGACATGCCGGCTTTGCGACCACCCCTGGATGTCCGCGGCGGTGCCGCGTCGGGTAGCCTGACAATCAGCCGGATCGACCGCGTGAATACCGGCGGCGACGCCGGCGGCCAGGCCAGCAGTGACGTGGGCGATAACATCGGCAATAACGTGGGTAACAACATGGGCAGCGCCGCGGGCGGCACAAATCCAGGCGGCCTGGAACACGGGGCGCACAGCGAAGGAATACGCACCGCGAGAATGTGACCGGCGGGTGCATCATGCCGCCAGCCACGGCCTCCGGCGCCGGGCCGCGTCGCTGTCAGGCCATGTCAGAACCGGCCGCGGCGCTGTAGGGGATCTTTTTCCGCCAACCGTGCCGATGGTCACGCGATACGGGGCCGGTCGCCGGTATCTTTTCCGGCCCGGCTGGGGACATCCTGCGGGAGAGGAGCGCGGAAAGGCTTTCAGCCGGCCGGCTGCCGAGCGGCGGCGACAACGACGGCTCCGGCCGGCGGCCCCTTCCGCCCGACGGAGGTCGAATAATGGTGACGAGGCGGTGAGCAATAGTGACGGCTGATCGGCCCGCCGGGATTCTGCGTTTGTTCGGGCGGGTGCGCGACTACGACTGGGGCTCACCCACCGCCATCTACGGCCTGCTCGGCGAGGCCCCCGCCGGCCGGCCGGCCGCGGAGCTGTGGCTGGGCACCCATCCGAGCGCGCCGTCCGAGACCGAGACCAGCGCCGGTGGCCGGCGGCAGCCGGCCGAGGACGCCGTGGGCCGGCTGCCGTTCCTGCTGAAGGTGCTCGCCGCCGAACGGGCGCTGTCCCTGCAGGTACATCCGGACCGGGCGCAGGCGCGGGCCGGTTTCGACGGCGAGGAACGGGCCGGCGTGCCACCGCAGGCCCCCTGGCGCCGCTACCAGGACCGCAACCACAAACCAGAGCTGATCGTCGCGCTCACCCCCTTCCGTGCCCTGGCCGGTATCCGTGACCCGCGGCACACCCTGCGCCTGGTGCGGGCCCTTGGCCATCCCCCGCTGACCGCCGCGTTCGAGCCGCTGCGCGCGGACCCCGCGGCCGGGGCCGCGGCCGTCCTGCGCACACTGCTGACGATGCCCGCCCACCAGGCGCGCGGCCTTGTCGCCGGGACCGTCGAGGCCGCCACCATGATCGCCGCACGGGCGGCGGCCGACGCGGCGGCGACCGGCAGGACGGCGACCGGCAGGACGATGGCGGGCAGAGCCGCGGCCGGCAGGACAGCGGCCGGCAGAGCGGCGGCCGGCAGAACGGTAGCCAGCGGGGCGACAACGCCCAGAGCGGCGGCCAGCGCGACGACAGCCATGACGGCCGACATAACGACCGACGTGGCCACGGCCGCCGACCTTGTCATCCGGCTCGCCGCGGCGCACCCCGGCGACGTCGGTGTCGCCGCCGCGCTCCTGCTCAACGACGTGCTGCTCCAGCCGGGGGAAGCGCTCTTCCAGCCGGCCCGCCTGCTGCACGCCTACGTCCACGGCATCGGCGTCGAGATCATGGCCACGTCCGACAACGTGCTGCGCGGCGGGCTGACGTCGAAACACGTCGACGTGGACGAACTGCTGCGCGTCCTGGATCCGACGCCGACCGGGGCACCCGTGCTCACCCCTCGGACGGTGGGCGGGACGGCCGGGATCATCGTGCGCACCTGGGATGTGCCGGTCGACGATTTCGCGCTGACCGAAGCGATCTGTGGCTGGACGGCTCCCGACCGGGCAACGCCGGACTGGACGGCGCCAGGCTGGACGGCCTCCGACCGGACGGCCTCCGATTGGAAGGTGCCCGGCTGGGCCGCGCCCGCCTGGACAGCTTCCGGCGGGCGTGTCGGCCACGACGACATCCCCGCCGGAAACGCCTCCCGCGCGGGCGCCCTCGACGCGAGCGCCTTCCGAGGAAGCGCCGCTGCCGGAAACGTCTCCCGTGGAAACGTCTCCGGTGGCAGTGCCGCTGGCCGGAACGCCCACGGTGGACGGAACGCCCACGGTGGGAACGCCCGTGACGGGAACGCCCTCGGCGGTGCGGTCACCATCCGGTGTCCGGCCATCCTGCTGGTGACCGAGGGCGCCGTCACGGTGGAAGGCGTGGGTATCCGCCCGGTGGGGCTTCGCCGGGGGCAGGCGGCCCTGGTGCCCCCGGCCCCGACCAGGGCACCGGCAGCGGACGGGACGCTGACCCTGAGCCTGTGGGGGCGAGGCAGGGTGTTCATCGCCTCACCCGGCTCGCACCCGCCACCACCGCCCTGACCGGCCGGCTGGCTGCCCGCCCCCTGGAGGCCGGCCGGCCTGGGCGTCAGGGGCCGGAGGTGGGGCCGGGCTGTCGGCGGAAGGCAGCCCGGGGGTCCTGGAACAGGGTGGGGACGAACACCGTCCGCGGCGCCGCCGACAGGGTCAGCGGGGCGACCCAGTCGGTCGTACCGATCGTCTGCGCCGCGACCAGCGGCCCGCCGCGGGTGACCATCCGCACGGCACCGGCCGACCCGACGGACACCGTCCGACCGGCCGGGATGCGCAACGGGCTCCCATCAATCCATACTGTCACCATGCTTTCCGGTGCGGTGAGCACCAGCGCGGAAAGTGTCCGATCAGGCGCGACAGGCAGCCGTATGGCGGCTGTAGCGTCAGGTTCGATCATGTCTGCCGCGCCGACCCAGCGGTACTCCCGCGCCAGCGGCACGGCTGTCACGGCCGGTGGCCTCCCGGCCGGCCGCGCCCCTGCCAGGGCTGGCGCGGCTCCCACCGCGGGCAGCCCGAGACCGGCGACCACCGGCCCGCCCGAGAGCACGGCCACCCGCACCGCCGCCGTGCCGACCCGCTCCGGTGACGCCACGGCGCCGGGCGTGAGCGCCGGTAACCGCAGGACACCGCCGCCGGGCACCCGTACCGCCGCCAGGCCCGGCGGGGTGAAGCGTGCGGACGCGGTGAGCAGCTCCAGACGGATCACCGCGTCCGTCTCGGGGGCGGCCACCACGACCTGCGCGCCCGCGATCCCAGCCGGTATCCCGGCCGTACCGGCCAGCACCAGCGAACCGCCGGCTCCGGAGCCGGCCGGCCCAGGCCCGGTCACTCC
>NZ_CEVIVC010000079.1:16758-18637 GCF_982290645.1 Protofrankia sp. CiP1_Cm_nod4 | reverse complement strand
TGCACCATCGCCGAGCGCACCAGCGGTGGCCGCACCGTCACCCGCGCCGGGACCGGTGGCCCGCGTGGCGGCGCCCGCCTCCTCACGGCCGGCTGGCCCGAACGACGTGATCTCCACACGCGCGGGCGCTGTCTCGGGGTTGGTAAGGACGATCACCGGGTCACGGCCGGTACCGGTACCCGGGCCGACGAACCAGAACTCGCTCCTCGGCGGATCGCAGCGTGCCCGGGACGGTGCCCGGCCGGGCGCGCCCGGGACGGTCACCGTGGCGCTCAGCCCGGCCGCCGCCGGGCCGCTGGCGTGCACGGCCAGTGGCACACCACCGTTCGTCTGGACCAGTACGCCCCGCGCCCGGGCCGGACCGGTCGGGACGTCACGCACCGCGCCACCGGTGGACAGCCAGATCCGCCCGTCCGCGCCCGGCCTCCCACCCACCACGCCGCCGGCGGTCACGACGTCCACCGTCACCGGGGCGCCTGCCGGCGGGTCGAGATCCGGGCACAGCAGCATCGCGGACGCCACCGGTACCCGTGGGCCGGCTGTGGGCAGGACCGTCTCGGGCCGGCTGCCCGCCGTGGGCCGGCCGAGGACGGCCAGGGCCAGCACGCTGGACAGGGCGGACATGACGGCAACCGCGATCACCGCCGCCGGGCGCGCGCGCCCGGCCCAGCTCGCGGCCCGCACCTCCCGGACCGGCTGTCGCCGCCCAGCACGCCGGCACCGGCCCCAGCACTGCCAGCATGACCCGGATCGGCTCGCCACGGTCCTCGGGACGCGGCGCGCCGGCAGCCGCCGTCCGCACGGCCCGGGCCAGATGGCCGGGAAGCTCCCTTCGAGTATGTCGCTCCGCCCGGACCGGCCGCTTCACCTGAACCGGCCGCTGCGGGCGGCCGGACCACTCAGGACGGCCGGGCTGGTCCGGGCGGCCGGGCTGGTCCGGGCAGCCGGGCTGGTCCGGGCGGGCCCCCTGCGTCCCGGTCACCGTGGGGAGCCCGTTGCCGCGTCCGTGGCCCGCCGGGGCGGCGCCGCGCCGGGCCCGGCCGCCACCGCACCGGACGGGCCCGGCGGGCCGGCCGGCAGACGGCGCCACACCACGGCGTCGTCCGCCACCTGTTCCCGGACCAGCCCCGGCACGGCGTCCAACGTGGCGACCAGCGGCGCAGCCGCGCCCGCGGCGGGGACGACGACAGCGCCCACGGCCAGCGCCGTAAGCCCGCCGGCGGCTGTCGCACGCCCGGCGACAAGATCCGCGACGACCACCCCGACCGCCGCGCCGTCAGCGGCGGACATCGCGCCGAAGGTGGTGTCCAGGCGCGGGCCGCGGGCGTCCGTCAGTGTGTAGCCGACCGGCGCGTCCCGCGCCGGCTGGCGCAGTACCAGCACGCGGGCGTCCGGCCCGGACAGCCGCGCCGCCGCGAGCGTGGAAGCCGCCATCCCGCCCGCGCGGACCGCGGCGCCGGCCGCCACCTGGCCGGCCTCGGCGACCATGAACGCGCCGGTGAACGGGCCGGCCGCGACCGCCCCGCCGAGGGACAGCGCCGTGACGTGCCGCCAGCCGGGCGGGTGACGGCGGAGCATCCCCCGCACTCCTGTCACTGAGAGTGCGCAAGCCGCCAGCATGCCGGCGACGGCGACGGCGAGCTGCGCGGCGGCGGGCTCCCCGGTGCGCCCGGCAACCCCCAGGCAGCTCTCGACGGCCGCGCCGGCCAGGCCGACGACGACCACGCCCCATGCCGCGAGCACCGGCCCGCGGGTCTCTGCCCGCACGGCCCCGACCGCGCCGGCGAGCGCGGCCGGCACCAGTACGGCCGCGAGGCCGACAACATGCCCGCCGGCCGGCCCGGCGGGCGACATGGCCGGCCCCAGCCAGCCCGACAGC
>NZ_CEVIVC010000079.1:11404-16650 GCF_982290645.1 Protofrankia sp. CiP1_Cm_nod4 | reverse complement strand
CCGCCCGCGCCCACCCCGGGCAGGGTGTCCGGGACGTCGACGGCCACGCCGGTGAGCCACCGCCACCCGGGTAGCAGGTCACGCCACGGCCACCACGGCAGGCTGGCGGCGACGGTCACGGCGAGTACCTGCGCCAGTCGGTGCGGCAGGCGCGGCCGGCGCAGCAGCACGACCGCGCCGGTAAGCCCGGCGATGGCGGACAGCAGCAGCGCCGGCGCGCAGGCGACCACGGCGAGCAGCCGGATCGCGAGCCGGCGGGCCGCAGGCCAGGTGGCGCGGCCGGTGCCCGGCTGCGCCACCAACGCGGCCGCGGCGGTGAGCACGCCGGGGAGCAGCACGAGCGCGAACAGCACGTCGACCCGGGCCGCGGCAACCGCCCAGATCATCGGCGGGGACAGCGCGTAGCCGGCCGCGGCTACGACCCGGACCGGCGTGCGTGGCGTGCGCGGCCCGCCGGTACCGGAAGCCCCACGGCCGGAGACCACTTCAGCGGCACCACCGCGGAAGACAGCGGTGGTGGGGACAGCGGTGGTGGGGACAGCGGTACCGGCAACGGCGCCGCCGGAGGCGGTACGGGCAGAAGCGCTACGGGCGGGGACGGTGCCGACAGGAACGGTACGGGCAGGAACACTGGCGGCACGACCCAGGTGGCCGCAGGCGGCGTAGGCGGCAAGAGCGGCCAGCGCCGGTCCGCCCAGCAGGACGACATCGGCCGCCAGCCACGGCCTGCCACCCAGCACGGTCGCGAGAACGGCCAGCGGCAGCAGCCACAGCCCGGCGTCCGTCGGCCCGGACACCGCGGGACCGGCGGACGCCGCTCCGGCGGCACCACCAGGCCACCCGGACAGGACGACCGACCACAGATCCCGGGCACCGTCGGGTAACGGCAGCGACACGTCCGTGCCGGGCAGCCGGCAGGCGGCCGTCCCCGGCCCCCATCCCGGCCCGAGCATGAAACGGGCCGCTATCAGGCTCACGACGGCCAGCGCCCCGGCGAGCGCCAGAGCCGGCCGCCCCGCCCAGGCCGGCGGGCCGTCACGGCCACGACGGCGGGCAGAAGAACGCGGGACGAGCGAAAGTGCGCGCAGGAACGTCCGGACCGCGCCCAGCGGCCCGCCCCGGGACGCGAGCAGCGGGCGTAACGTCCGACCGGGTACCCGCGCGGACGCCGCCCGGCTCCGGCGCGCCCGCCACAGCCAGCCGGGATGGCCCATCACCGCAACGGCCGCGGCGACCTCGTCCAGGCCCTGGCGAAGCCGGCCGCCGGCGGCCAGCGCGGCGCCACGCCCCAGCGCCGACGGCACGAGCCCAAGCCATGCCGGTACCAGCGGGCCGGCCGAGATGTTGGCCATCCGGACCCGCAGCTCCTCCCGCCGCAGGTCGCGGTAGCCATCCCGCCCGCTGGGGCCATCCCACTCGCTGGGGCCGCCCCGCCCGCTGGGGCCATCCCGCCCGCTGGGGGCGTCCCGCTCGCCGGGGCTGTCCTGTTCGCGGTGGTTGGCGGCACGTTCGCGGAGCCGCCGCCCGCGGACCGGGGCGCGGTGGCCGCCGGGACGGGCGACGTGGATCACCGCGGGCGGGACGACGACCACCCGCATCCCCGCGCGCCAGGACCGCCAGCAGAAGTCGAGGCCGGCGACGGCGCGTAGCCGCGGGTCGAACCCGCCGAGCCGCCGCCACGCCGGCCCGCGCACGAGCGCGCCCACGGCCGCGACCGCCAGAACGTCCCGGACGGCGTCGTGCTGGCCGGCGTCGATCTCGCCGGGGGCGATGCCGGTCACCCGGCGCCCGGCGCCGTCCACGGTGGCTCCGGCTTCGACGATCAGTGTCGGGTCGGCCCAGTCGAGCACCTTCGGGCCGAGCACGGCGGCGCTGGGATCCAGCGCCGCGTAGGTCAGCAGCCGCTCCAACGTGTCCGGAGCCGGTGCCGAGTCGTGGCACAACAGCCAGAGGAAGTCCGGTGTGCCGGTGGCCTGGCCTGCCTGGCCTGCCTGGTCCGTCCGGCTCGGCAGTGCCGCGGCCACGGCCGCCCCGTAGCCGGTGCCCGGCGGCATGGTGCGGACCGACACATGCGGGCCGTCCGGGATCCGCGCCCGGCGGGCCGTGGGCCCGCCGCCGACGTCCACCACGACGACCTGGTCGGGCCGGCGGGTCTGCTGGCCGAGCGCACGCAGCGTCTGTGCCAGGCCCGTCCCCGCCGCGACGCCCGGCGAGACATGATCGGAAAGTTCTCGGCCGGCCCCGCCCCGGTCGCGGCCGGCGGCCACCACGATCGCGACGACTTCGGCCGTGCCGTGCTCGCCTGCGGCCTGCCCGCCGGCGGGCCCGCTGGTGGCACGGCCCGGGTTGCCGGTGCCGGTGCCGGTGACCGGACGCCCGGCGTGCGGCGGGGACGGGCCGGTGGCTGTCACGCGACCGATGCCGGGCTACCGGCTTCCCCGCGGGGCCCGGACATCCCGGATCGATACGCGGACCATGGATCCGGTGGGCGGGCCGAAAACATGATCGTCCCAGCTTCGGCGGCCCGGCCTGGTCCGACGGATGTCAGGCACCGCCCGCACGATCGAAGATCCATCAGATGCGGACGAGGATCCATCGGAGGTGGTCTAGACCGCCTGCCGGCGTAGCCGGCGCCGCTCCCGCTCGGACATCCCACCCCAGATACCGAACCGTTCGTCCTTTTCGAGCGCGTATTCCAGGCACTCGCTGCGGACCTCGCATCCCGAGCAGATGCGCTTGGCCTCGCGGGTCGACCCGCCCTTCTCCGGGAAGAACGCCTCCGGATCGGTCTGGGCGCACAGCGCGCGCTCCTGCCACTCCGGTGAGTCCGCAAAGATGTCGTCAAGACCGAGAGTGACGACATTGGTCAGGCTCGCGCCGCGTGACTCACCGGCCACGGCACCGCCGGCCCGCGCGTCACCGGTGGTTGCGTCACCGGTCACCGCATCACCGGTCACCGCGTCACCGGCCCGCGACCGGCCGGCAGATGACCTTACCGATATCGATTCAGTGAATTCATCTTCTTCTTTGCCGTCATTACCATCATCATGAAAGTCAATATCAAAATCGACATCGAACTCGGCGGTGGTCAGCTCCCGGCCCTCGCGGCGGCCGGGATCCGGCCGCCCGGCCCACTCGGTGGCCGTGGGCTGCGCGGGCAGCCCGGCACGTGACCGGTGTGTTTCGGCGAGGACGATGTGGACGCCCGCGTCGGTGCGTTCCATGTGGACTCCTCCAGACCCGTCGCGGTGCGGTCGGCCACCCCCCGGGCGCCGGCGCGCAGGTGACTGGTGTCCACACCGGCTGGGCAGGCGCTTTACCGCACCTTCCCCACCGGCGGGGGAAATGACACGCCGGTAATTACACGCGCCGAAGACCGCCGCGTCAACCCCACCAGCGCAACATCCTCTACAACCAGCGATCAAACAATAGCTCACGGTAGCAGGACGCTGTTACAGAGGGTCCCCGTCCAGCGCACTGAGCGATATGCGAGAAGTCCCCGAGAGCCCTGACCGGGTCATCTTACCCTCCGAAATCAGATAAAGCCGACATCGACTGTCCTTCTTGTGACATCTCCTCCTATCTGCCGGACTTCCACTTTCGCGGATATCCGTCCGGACAGTAGCAACGAACATCGACAAACGGACATCGACAGTTGTCGGAGCCGCACCGGCCGCTGACACAGCCGCGATCAACCTGATGACCGGGCACCGTCGGGACGTCGACGGGACGCCGTCGGGACGCCATCGGGACGCCGTCGGACATCCGTCCACCGCCCATCCTGACGGGCGAGCAGGAGCGGCTGACAGGCGGGACCGGCTGACGGGCGGGCAGAACCTGCCCGTCACGCGACGGCACCTCCACCGGTCGTGATCCAGTGCAAGTGATCCAGTGAGAGCCCGGCGGAAGTATTGTCCAGCGGAACCACCGGCCGAGGTGCCACCGGACGAAAGTCAGGACTTCAGGCCCGGTCAGGAGACGATCGGCAGGGCCCTGCGCACGGCCCCGGCGCCGCCGGGAGGAAGATCCACGGCCGCGCCGGCCCCTCTGGCGGGGATGCGCGCGTCGGGGCGGCCATCACTCCGCGTGCCTGCGCCGACGTCCTGACGGGCCGCGGCCAGCCGCTCCGCCGGGACCGGCCCGTAGGTCGTCGTCCGCTGCCGCGCCGGCCGTCCGGCGGCGCGGGCCAGCGCCTCCAGCTCCGCGACGGAACGGGCCGACCCGTGCTGGGAGCCGGCCATCCGGCTGATGGTCTCCTCCATGAGGGTGCCGCCGACGTCGTTGACCCCGCCGCGCAGGACCTGCTCGCAGCCGTCCGGCCCGAGCTTCACCCAGGAGCACTGGATGTTGTCGATCGCGCCGTGCAGGAGCAGCCTGGCCATCGCGTGTACCGCCCGGTTCTCCTGCACGGTGGGGCCGGGCCGGGCCACCCCGGCCAGGTAGATCGGCGAGCTGTGGTGGACGAACGGCAGTGCCACGAACTCGGTGAACCCGCCGGTGGACTCCTGGATGCGGCGCAGCAGCCGCAGGTGGGCCACCCAGTGCGCCGGGGTGTCCACATGCCCGTACATCATCGTGGCGGACGACCGCAGGCCCACCTGGTGCGCGGTCGTGATGATCTCCACCCAGGCCGAGGCCGGCAGCTTGCCCTTGGTGAGCACCCAGCGCACGTCGTCGTCGAGGATCTCGGCGGCCGTCCCCGGGACCGAGTCGACACCGGCCTCGCGGGCCGCGGTCAGCCAGTCCCGGATGGACAGGCCGGTCCGGGTGACGCCGTTGACGACCTCCATCGGGGAGTAGGCGTGCAGGTGTATGCCGGGGACCCGGTTCTTGATCTCGCGGGCCAGGTCGAAATAGGCGGTCCCGGGCAGGTCCGGGTGGATGCCGCCCTGCATGCATATCTCGGTGGCGCCGGCCGCCCACGCCGCCTCGGCCCGGGTGCCGACCTCCTGCTGGGAGAGCGTGTAGGCGTCGGCGTCACCCCGCCGCTGCGCGAACGCGCAGAACCGGCAGCCGGTGTAGCAGACGTTCGTGAAGTTGATGTTCCGGTTGACGACGTAGGTGACGTCGTCACCGACAGCATCGCGCCGCAGGTCGTCCGCGAGCCGGCAGAGCGCTTCGAGCGCGGGGCCGGCCGCGCCGAACAGGACGAGGGCGTCGGCGTCGCTGATGCCCGCCGGATCGTCGGCGGCGTGCCGCAGCGCGGCTCTCATCTCGCCGTCGAGGCGCGGCGGCGCGGCGGCGGT
>NZ_CEVIVC010000079.1:5529-11107 GCF_982290645.1 Protofrankia sp. CiP1_Cm_nod4 | reverse complement strand
TGGCGCGGCAGTGCCTCCCGGCACGGCCTCGGCCGGATCGCCCGGCACGGCGTCGCCCGGCACGGCGCGGGCGCCTGTGCCGATCACTCCGTCCGCGCCGGTGCCCGCGGCGCTGACCTGGGCGCGCAGGACGTCCCAGTCGCCGTAGACCGAGGCGAAGTCCGCCCGCCGGTCGCCGCGGCGGCCGGCGACGTCGATGGCCGCCTGCAGGTCGACCCGGCCGCTGTCGGCGAGCCCGCCGTCCGGCTCCTGCCAGGGGCGGCCCACGGCGGCCGCCCCCGCGCGCAGCAGGCCGTCCGGTCCGCTCAGCGCGGCCACGTGCGGGCGCAGCCTGGGGTCCAGCCATGGCTCGTCCAGGTAGGGCGGGTAGGCGGTCAGCCGGGGCCGCAGTGTGAAGCCGGCCGCCGCGGTGACCGCGGTCAGGGCCGCCAGCGCCGGCCAGGGGCGTTCCGGGTTGACGTGGTCCGGAGTCACCGGTGACACCCCGCCCCAGTCGTCGATGCCGGCGGCCAGCAGCAGCGCGCACTCGTCCGGGTCGACCAGGTTCGGCGGCGCCTGCAGCCGCGGGGACGGGCCGAGCACCAGCCGGGCGACGGCGGCCGCCGCGGCGAGCTCCTCGGCGCCGACGTCGGGCGCGTCCCGCATCGCCGTGTCGTCCTTGGCCCGGAAGTTCTGGACGATCACCTCCTGGATGCCGCCGTAGCGGCGGGCCACCGCCCTGATCGCGAACAGCGTCTCGGCGCGCTCCAGGTAGGTCTCGCCGATACCGAGCAGCAGGCCGGTGGTGAACGGCACCGACAGCCGGCCGGCGTCCTCCAGCACCCGCAGCCGGCGGGCCGGCTCCTTGTCGGGCGAGCCGTAGTGCGGGCCGCCCGGGGTGGACCACAGCCGGGTAGCGGTCGTCTCCAGCATCATGCCCATGGACGGCGCGACCGGCTTGAGCCGGGCCAGCTCCTGCCAGGACAGCACCCCGGGGTTCAGGTGCGGCAGCAGCCCGGTCTCCTCCAGGACGGCGATGGCCGCCGCCCGCAGGTAGCCGAGGGTGGAGTCGTAGCCGTGGCTGTCCAGCCACTGGCGCGCCGCCGGCCAGCGCTCCTCCGGACGATCACCCAGGGTGAACAGCGCCTCCGCGCAGCCCGCCGCCGCGCCTTCGCGGGCGATCCCGATGACCTCGTCCAGGCTCAGGTAGGGCGCGGGCAGCCGGTGCGGGACGGTCGCGAACGTGCAGTAGTGGCACCTGTCCCGGCACAGCCGGGACAGGGGGATGAACACCTTCGGCGAATAGGTGATGACGCCCGGGCGCCCGGCCGAGCGCAGGCCGGCGTCGCGGACCCGCGCCGCCGACGCGGACAGGTCGACGAGATCGTCCCCGCGGGCGGTCATCAGCACAGCCGCCTCCACCGCGTCGAGCGGCACGCCGTCGCGGGCCCGGCGCAGCGCGCGCCGCAGCGCCGAGCCCGTGGGCGCCAGGCCGGCTCCGGCGCCGGTGGCTGCTCGGTCACGCGGCCCGCGGCCCGGCCGGGCGGCCGGCCGTACCGGCCGCGCGGCCTCCTGTCCGGCCTCCTGTCCGGCCTTCCGCGTCACCGGCGGTGTGGCGTCGCTGTCCGTACTCCGGGACGGGCCCTGCGCGGGCTCCCGCGATCTCGTCATCTACCCATCCGAATCCCAGCGATCAGATACCGGGCGAGGCCCTCAGTGGCACGATCATGTTCTTCGCGCCGTCGGCGGCCATCGCATCCGGACGCGTCCGGGTACCTCTACCGGACGTGTCCGGGTCAGCAGGTGGTGCCAGCGTGGCGTCAGTCAGGTGGTGATGGCGCGCAGCCGGCCGGCGACACCAAGAATGTTGTATGTCCGGGTACGGACGACGAGCCGGTCACAGCGCCGGGCCCCGAAGTCGTCCGGCGGCGCCGGGGACCTGCCCGCGTTACGGCGTACCTGCGAACGGGTGGCGGCCTCGACCTGTGGATGGCGCGCGTCGGCCAGCGCCCGGGCCAGCGTCGCCGTGAGGACGTCGAGGCTGTGACGCATCACGAGCGGCTTCGGCTGGGACATGAATCGTCCTTTCTGTTACCGCACCGCATGTCGGTGGCACATCCAGTCTCCCCACGCTCTCTAAGCAGAATCAAGAGATACGGCGCATCCAATACGATCCGCCATCTTTTCAAGATCACAACTTGGCGTGACGGAGCGGACCGGACAAATGGCGACCTTGACGGGTGGATACACCGATAACGGGCGACAACCGTTGACATCCATCACGTGCCATCGCCGCGGGGACCTTCCGCACACCGATGGCAGCGCCGGTCGTTAGGCTGATCAGGTGCCGCGTAACCGTCAGGAGGTCCCACGCGAGGAGCGAATAGACGCGCTGTTGGCCATTGCCGAACAGCAGTTCCTCGCCCGCGGCTTCGCCGCCACCTCCGTCGCTGAAATCGCCCGGGCCGCGGGCATCGAGCCGGGCTCCGTCTACTGGTATTTCCGGTCGAAGGACCACGCCTTCGCCGCCGTCCTCAACCGGTTGCTCGACGGTGAGGTCGACCGCATCGACGCGCTCGACGGCGATCCGGCGCAGAAGCTGTTCGCGGCCCTGGATTCGGTCGAGCGCCGGCGTTCCCTGCATCCCTGTGTGGCCGAACGCGCGCCGCACTCCCCGATGGTGATGGAGTACCACGAACGGCTGCGCTCCTGGCTGCACGACCTGGCGCTGGCCACGGTCGCCGACCATGTCGACGCAACGGAACAGGACATCGCCGCGGACACGGTCGTGGCCACCATCGAGGGCGGGCTGGCCGATCCCGCTCCTACCCGGCCGACCAGCAGCCTGGTGCGCTACCTGCTGGCCGCGTTCACCACCCACCACCGCGCGGCCGAGGCCGGCACCTCTCCACCGCCCACCACCCCACCGTCCCGGCCGACGAGCCCGCGGCCATAGGTTTTTGCCGGTCTCCGCGAGTTCTCGCGGTCCGGTTCCCGCGCTCCGGGCACCTGTCCGGGCCTGGCAGCCGCGAGGAGCCGGCGGCCCTGGGACGCGGCCCGCGGTGCCCGCGGCGGCCGGCCCGGCCGTCACCGGTGACGGCATGCGGATAGGGTCGAACGGTGACACAGTCACGGGGCGTGAGTGCGCGGGACGTGAGGGCGCGGTGAGGATCACAGCGCTCGCGGGCGGCATCGGGGGATCCCGTTTCCTGCTCGGTGTGCGGGCCGCGTTGCCCGACGCCGACATCACGGTGATCGGCAACACCGGTGACGACATCACCCTGCACGGCCTGCGCATCTGTCCCGACCTCGACACGGTCATGTACACCCTCGGCGGGGGGATCTCCACCGAACGGGGCTGGGGCCGGGAGGCGGAGACGTTCACCGTGGCCGAGGAACTGGCGGCCTACGGCGTCGGCCCGGCCTGGTTCGGGCTCGGTGACCGCGACCTCGCCACCCACCTCGTCCGCACGCGGATGCTCGACGCCGGCTACTCGCTCACCGACGTGACCGCGGCGCTGTGCCGGCGGTGGCAGCCGGGGCTGCGCCTGCTGCCGATGAGTGACGACCGGGTCGAGACGCACGTGGTCGTCGATACCGACCAGGGGCGGCGGGCCGTGCACTTCCAGGAGTGGTGGCTGGGGATGCGCGCCGCCACCCCGGCCCAGGAGATCATCTCGCTCGGGGCCGAGCGGGCGCGGCCGGCGCCGGGGGTGCTCGACGCGCTCGCGGACGCCGACGTCGTGCTGCTCCCACCGTCGAACCCGGTGGTGTCCATCGGGTCGATCCTCGCCGTGCCCGGGCTGCGGGCGGCGCTGGCCGCGACACCCGCGCCCGTCATCGGAGTGTCCCCGATCATCGGTGGGGCCCCGGTGCGCGGCATGGCGGACGCCTGCCTGCGCGCGATCGGCGTGGCCACCACCGCGGCCGCGGTCGGCGCCCACTACGGCGCCCGCCGTACCCCCGCCACGGGTGAGGGTGGCGGCGAGGCCGGCACCGGCGAGACCATCGATGGCACGGCCGGCAGCGACGCGATCGGTGGGGCCAGTGGTGCTGGGGCTGGCAGCCATGGGGCCGGCGGTGCTGGGGCTGGCAGCCATGGGGCCGGCGGTGGCACGGCCGGCGCCGATACCGGCGGGATTCTCGACGGCTGGCTGGTCGACACCGCCGACACCGGCGCGCAGGTGCCCGGCGTCACGGTGAAGGCCAGGCCGCTGCTGATGACGGACATCGACGCGACCATCGGGATCGTCCGCGCGGCCCTGGAGCTTGCCGGTGTCTGAATCACTGTCCGTCACCGCCGTCACGGGAATCGGCGAGATACGCGCCGGCGACGACCTCGCCGCGATCATCGCGACCGCGTTCGCCGCTCAGAATGTCACGTTACGCGATGGCGACATCCTCGTCGTCACCTCAAAGATCATTTCAAAGGCCGAGGGACGGCTGGTCCCCGCGGGCGGCGACCGGGAGGCCACGCGGCTGGCCGCCATCGAAGCCGAGACCGTCCGCGAGGTCGCCGCCCGGGGGCCGACCCGCATCGTCGAGACCCGGCACGGTTTCGTACTCGCGGGCGCCGGGGTGGACGCGTCCAACGTCCGCAAGGACGAGATCGCCCTGCTGCCGCTCGACCCGGACGCGAGCGCGCGGGCCCTGGTCGACGGCCTGCGGGCCCGCCTGGGCGTGTCCGTGGGCGTCGTCGTCAGCGACACCGCCGGCCGGCCGTGGCGGGCCGGCCTGACCGACCACGCGATCGGTGTCGCGGGGCTGGCCGCGCTGCGCAGCCACATCGGCGACGTCGACCCGTACGGCAACGAGCTGGGCATGACCGAGATCGCCGAGGCGGACGAGCTGGCCGCCGCGGCTGACCTGGTCAAACGGAAGCTTTCCGGGGCGCCGGTGGCGCTCGTGCGCGGTTTCCGCGCGCTCACCGACGACGGTCGCGGGGCCCGGGCGCTGGTCCGCCCGGCGGCGGAGGACATGTTCCGGCTCGGCACCGCCGAGGCCCGGCGCTCGGCGGTCACCGCCCGGCGGACGGTCCGCGAGTTCAGCGACGCGCCCGTGGACCCGCGGGCGCTCCAGCGCGCCTTCGCCGCCGCCGTGACCGCCCCGGCCCCGCACCACACGACCCCGTGGCGGTTCGTGGTCGTCACCGATGCCCGCGACGAGCTGCTGGCGCGGATGGCCGAGGCGTGGGCGGCGGACCTGCGCGCGGACGGCTTCGGCCCGGCCGCGGTCACCCGCCGGCTGGGGCGGGGCGACGTCCTGCGCCGGGCGCCCGTCCTGGTCGTGCCCTGCCTGGTCACCGACGGCGCCCACGGCTATCCCGACCGCCGGCGGGCCGCCGCCGAGGAGCGGATGTTCCTGGTCGCGATGGGGGCCGGCGTGCAGAACATGCTGGTCAGCCTGGCCGCGGAGGGCCTGGGGTCGTGCTGGGTGTCGAGCACCCTGTTCTGCCCGGACGTGGTCCGCGAGGTGCTGCGCCTGCCGGCGGACTGGCAGCCGATGGGCGCGGTGGGGGCCGGCCACCCGGCACGCCCGCCCGAGCCGCGCCCGCCGCGGGACGTCACGCCGTTCGTCGTCACCAGATGACCCGGGCCGC
>NZ_CEVIVC010000079.1:0-5294 GCF_982290645.1 Protofrankia sp. CiP1_Cm_nod4 | reverse complement strand
CGGACAGACGGGCGGACGGGCGGGCCAGGTGACCGGGACCGCACCCCGTGACCTGGCTCCCGTGACCTGGCTCCCGTGACCTGGCTCCCGTGACCGGGACCTCGTGGCCAGGACGGGGTACAGCGTGATATTCGGACCTTCGTAGGATGGTGCGCCGTGGGTAAGAAGAGCGCGGAACGCAACGCACGGCTGGAGGCGCTCCGGCGCGAACAACGGCGCCAGGAGCGGCGCCGTTCCTGGCTGATCTACGGTTCCGCCGGTGTCGTCCTGCTCGCGGTGCTGGCCGGCATCATCATCTACGCCGTGCTCGACAACAGGTCGAAGAACGAGACCCACAAGGTCGGCTATGTCGCGGCGGCGAGCAAGGCCGCGGCGGCGGCCGGGTGCACCGGAGTCGTCAACGACGCGCCGCGCGGCAACACCCATGTCGCGGCGAACGAGACCGTCAGCTACGACGCGGCCCCGCCGTCGTCCGGCAACCATGACGCCGACCCGCTGCCGGACGCCTACCGCTTCTACGAGCGCATCCCGCAACTGCGGATCGAACGCGCCGTGCACAATCTCGAACACGGCTTCGTCATCGGCTGGTACGACCCGAAGCTCCCCGACGACCAGGTCACGGCGCTGCGTGCCGCTGCCGAGAACGCCGGGAACCGGTTCATCGCGGTGCCCTGGGAGCGCGGCGACTTCCCCGGGGACAAGCACTTCGTCCTCACCGCCTGGGACCGCACCCAGCGATGCGCGACCGTCTCCGAGGCCGCCATCAAGGAGTTCGTGTCCACCCACGCCAACCCGAATGCCGCCGGCGCGACCTGGGACTCCCCCACCGCGGCCGAGTCGGGTGCCGCCGGCGGCACCCTCAACCTCAGCCCGACGATCGCGGGCACGGTGGCCGCACTGACCGCGGGCGCGGCTCCCGCACCGGGCGGGGCGGCCCCCGCTCCGGGGACGTCCGCCGCGCCCGGTCCCGCGGTGCCGCGCTGAGCGCTCCGGACAGGGCCCGGGGCACCCTGAAGCGGGGTCCCCGGGCAGGCATCCGGGGCACGCTGGGCGGCCCCCTCAGGGCGGGATTCGGGGCGCCGCGGGCAGGGCACGGACGGGCAGGGCACGGGTGGACGCCGCCGGCCGGCCCGCCCCGGCCGGTCGGGCACGGCCGGTCAGGCACGGCCAGTCGGGCGCGGCCGGTCAGGCACGCTCAGTCAGACGCCGGTCAGACACGGTCGGAGCTGAAGCGGATCGCGCCCGCGGTCAGCACCGCGTCGGGGAAGACGCGGGCGCCGGCCCGCAGCTCGTTGCCGGCCCCGATCCGCGCGCGGTCACCGATGACCACCCCGTCCAGCGACACCCTGTTCCCGACGACCGCGCCGGCACCCACCACCGAGGTGCGCACGGTCGCACCCTCGCCGATCACCGCCCCGTCGAAGAGCACCGCGCCGTCGACGGTGGCGCCGGCACCCACCGTCGCGCCGGCACCCACCACCGTGCCCCCGCCGATCTTGGCGTCGACGGCGACGGCGGCGCCCGGCAGCGCCAGCCAGTCACCCACCGGCCCCGGCAGCGCCGAGGAGGCGATCCGCCCGGTCACCAGGTCCCGGGAGCCCCGGATGAACGCGTCGGGCGTGCCCAGGTCCAGCCAGTAGGTGCTGTCGATGTAGCCGACCACCAGGAGGCCGGCGTCCAGCAGCCCGGGGAAGGTCTCCCGCTCGACCGAGACCGGGCGTCCCACCGGAATGCTGTCGATCACCGACCGGCGGAACACATAACAGCCCGCGTTGATCCGGTTGGTCGGCGGGTCGGGCGTCTTCTCCAGGAACTGGGTGACCCGGCCGTCGGCGTCGGTGGGGACGACACCGAACGCCCGCGGGTCGTCGACCTCGGTCAGGTGCAGGGTGACGGCCGCGCCGGCCTGGCGGTGACGCCGCACCAGCGCGGCGATGTCCAGCCCGGAGAGGATGTCACCGTTGAAGACGACCACCGGGTCGTCCGGGCCGCCGCGCAGCCTCGACGCGACGTTGCGGATCCCGCCGCCGGTCCCCAGCGGCTCGGCCTCGGTGACGTACTCCAGCTCCAGCCCGTGGGCGGCGCCGTCCCCGAAGTACTCCTCGAACACCTCGGCCCGGTACGAGGTCGCGAGGACGACCCGGGTGATCCCCGCGTCCCGGGCGCGGGCGAGCATATGGGCGGTCACCGGCACCCCGGCGACCGGGAGCATCGGTTTCGGTGCCGACATCGTCAACGGGCGCAGCCGGCTGCCCTGCCCACCGACCAGCATCACAGCGTCCATGGCGGGTCAGTTTCGCAGAGGCGGCACCGCCTGGTGCACGATGTTCGCGTATTTCGGTGACGTCGCGTCGCGGACACCGGAGCGCAAGGAGCGGGTCAGCCGGCCGCGCGGTGTGCCGGAGTGCGCTGCCCGGCATTTCTGGCGATGCTGAAAGGGTGGTACGCCCGTCTGATCGCAGCTACCGGCTCCTCCACGACGGCACCCTGTCGGGCGCCGAGACCGCCCTGGCCGGGCTGGCCCAGGGCGGGGAGCCGGGCTTCGCCGCCGCCCGCACCGACGACGGGACCGCCACGCTGGCGGTGTGGCTCGCCTGGCAGGCGCACGAGCCGCCGATCGCCGACGTGATACCGGTGCTGGCCAACCTGGGCCTGCGCGCGCGGACCCACCGCTGCCTGCCGAGCCGTCCGGGCCCGGACGGGGGCATGGCCAGCCTGGACGAGTACCACATGATCGTCTCCCCGGAGCTGGCGGAGGCGGCGCTGAAGCAGATGGACGGGCTGCGCGACGTCCTGGGCGGTCTCGCGCTCGGGGACGTCGACAGCGACAGCCTGGACTCGCTGGTGCTCACCGCCGGGCTCACCGCCCGTGAGGTGCGGCTGCTGCGGGCGCTGTTCCGTTACCTGCGCCTGGCCGGGACGTCGCTGGGTGGGCGCTACGCCCACCGCGTCCTGACCGCCCACCCGTCCTACGCGCACGACCTGGTGGCGCTCTTCCACGCCCGGATGGATCCGTTGCGGGCGGACCCGGACAACGCCGAACGGCTGCACGCCGCGCTGGAGGACGCGCTCGGGTGGGTGACGGGCATCAACGACGACACGGTCCTGCGCCGGCTGCGCGACGTCGTCCTCGCGGTCGTCCGGACGACGTTCTACGCAGCCCCCGGCTCGGCGCCCGGATCGGCGCCGGATCGGATCCAGATCCAGCGGCCGCTGCCCGACCGGGCGGCGGGAGCCGGCCGAGCACCCTCCGAGCGTGCCGAGCGGACGGTCCACGCCGGCTACGGCCAGGGGTACGAGGGCCGCGGGGACGAGGTGGGCGGCGGCGGGGACGCGCTGGCCTTCAAGCTCGCCCCGGCCGGGCTGCCGTGGCTGCCCCGGCCGCGGCCGGAGGCCGAGATCTTCGTCAGCTCCCCCCGGTTCGACGCGGTGCACCTGCGCGGCACCCTGCTGGCCCGCGGCGGCATCCGCTGGTCCGACCGTCAGGAGGACCTGCGGACCGAGATCCTCGGCCTGCTGAAGGCCCAGCGGGTCAAGAACGCCGTCATCGTGCCGGACGGGGCCAAGGGCGGGTTCGTGCTGCGCCGTCCACCGGCGGAGCCCGGGGAGCTCGCCCGGCTGGCCGAGGCCTGCTACACGCGGTTCATGGAGGCGCTGCTGGCCCTTGTCGACAACCGGGCCGACGGCGAGACGCACCGCCGGGCGGGGATGGTCTGCCACGACGGGCCCGACAGCTACCTGGTCGTCGCCGCCGACAAGGGCACGGCCCGCTTCTCCGACCTGGCCAACCAGGTGGCGGCGACGAACGGCTACTGGCTCGGCGACGCGTTCGCCTCCGGTGGCCGCAGCGGGTACGACCACAAGGCGCTGGGCATCACCGCCCGCGGCGTGTGGGAGTCGGTGCGCCGGCACTTCGCCGAGCTCGGTGTCGACGCCGACCGCGAGCCCCTGACCGTCGTCGGCATCGGTGACATGTCCGGGGACGTCTTCGGCAACGGGATGCTGCTCTCCCGTCATCTGCGGCTGGTGGCCGCCTTCGACCACCGGCACATCTTCCTCGACCCCGACCCCGACCCGGCCCGGTCGTTCACCGAACGCCGGCGGCTGGCGTCGCTCCCGTCGAGCGGCTGGGACGACTACGACCGCGGCGCCCTGTCGGCCGGCGGGGGCGTCTTCCCGCTGTCGTCCAAGCGGATCGAGCTGACCGAGCCGGTCCGGGAGCTGCTCGGTGTCGGCGACGACACGCTGCCCGCCGACGCCCTGGTCCGGGCGATCCTGCGCGCGCCGGTCGACCTGCTGTGGAACGGCGGCGTGGGCACCTGGGTGAAGGCCAGCGGGCAGGAGCACGCCTCGGTCGGGGACAAGGCCCGCGACGGGATGCGGGTCGACGCCCGGCAGCTGCGCTGCCGGGTCGTGGCCGAGGGCGGCAACCTCGGCCTCACCGACGCCGCCCGGATCGAGTTCGCCCTGCGCGGCGGGCGCTGCAACACCGACTTCGTGGACAACTCCGGCGGCGTCGACTGCTCCGACCGCGAGGTCAACATCAAGATCGGCCTTGAGCTGGCGATCGGGACGGGCGCGATCGACCGGGCCGAACGCGAGAAGCTGCTGGCCGCCGCCACCGGCGGCGTCGTGCGGGCGGTCCTGGTCGACTGCGCCCGCCAGGCCCTGGCGCTGAGCGCGGCGGAACGCCACGTCGTGACCGCGGCGGACGGGCTGACGAGGTTCGTCGAGCACCTGGTCGACACCGGCGAGCTCGACCTGGGCGTCGAGACCCTGCCGGACGCCGAGGAGCTGACCACCCGGGTCGCCGCGGGCCGCACCTACACCCGGCCGGAGATCGCGATCCTGCACGCTTACGCGAAACGGACGGTGACCCGCGCGCTGCTGGACTCGCCGCTGCCCGACGACCCGGCGCTCGAGCCCGTCCTGGACGCCTACCTGCCGGCGTCCCTGCGGCCGGTGCTGCGCGAGCACTTCGGCCGTCACCCGCTGCGCCGGGAGATCGTCGCGTCCCGGCTCGCCAACTCGATCATCGACCGGGTCGGGGCCGGGTTCCTGCACCGCCTGCGGGAGCTGACCGGTGCGGACACGGTCCAGTGCGCCCGCGCGTTCGTCGTCACCGGCAGCCTGCTCGGCCTGACCGACATCTGGGACGCCCTCGACAGACACTGCCTCGGCGAGGGCCCCGGGGGCGGCTCCGCCGGCAGCGCCGGGGGAAGCACCGGCGCTCCCGGCGCCGAAGACGCCGGCACGGACGCCGGCACGGACGCCGGCACGGGCGGGGGCATGGG